>LNFD01000301.1 GCA_001464255.1 Actinomycetales bacterium Ga0077552
GAGGATGAACGGCGCGACCGAGTTCGCCAGCTGCACCTCGAGCATCTCGAGCGGCTCGACGTCGCCGACCGCCTGCGTCCAGCTGTTGACGTCGTGCAGGTCGGGCACGAGGCCACCGGCGTCGATCGCCGTGCCGTCGCGGTGCTTGGCGAGGGATGCGCTGCCGGCGGTCATCGCCGCCTGCGTCAGCTGCTCGGCCTTCGCAGCGGCCGCCGAGAGGATCGGGTGGGCGGCGACCGACTCGGCGAGGGCGAGCGGGTGCGGATCCATCGTGTGGCCGAACGTCACGAGCTCCGGCAGCGGCCCGTCGGGCAGGGGAGCGAGCTCGGCCTCGATGAGCGGCTGGTAGGCGCCAGGGGAGCGGCGCACGGTCTGCGCGGCGTTGTTGATGATGATGTCGAGCGGGCCGGCCGCCGCGACCGATTCGGCGAGCCCGATGACCTGGGCGGGGTCGCGCAGATCGATGCCGACGATGCGCAGCCGGTCGATCCAGTCGGCCGCGTCGGGGAGGGCGGAGAAGCGGCGCACGGCATCCCGCGGGAACCGCGTCGTGATCGTCGTGTGCGCGCCGTCGCGCAGCAGCCGCAGCGCGATGTACATGCCGATCTTGGCGCGGCCGCCGGTGAGCAGGGCGCGGCGTCCGGTGAGGTCGGTGCGGGCATCCCGCTTCGCGTGGTTGAGGCGCGCGCAGTCGGGGCACAGCTGGTGGTAGAAGGCGTCGACGAGCGTGTACGGCTGCTTGCAGATGTAGCACGACTGCGCGCGCGTGAGCTCGCCGGCGAAGGGCGCCTCGGTCGACGAGCTGATGTCGACGCCGCGCGTCTCGTCGTCTATGCGGTCGGGCGAGCCCGTCGCGGTGGCCTCGATGACGGCCTTGTCGGCCGCGAGCACCTCGGCCCGCTTCGTCAGGCGGCGGTGCACCTTGACGGCGCGGAACATGTGCGCGGTCGCGTGGCGCACCGCGATGAAATCGGGATGCTCGTGGTCGAGCTCGTGCAGCGTGCTCAGCACCCGCAGCGTCGTCGCGAGGTCGTCGGGGTCGATGCCCGCGGGGCGGTCGCCGGGCTGCTCGGGGTGGTCGGAAGGCACACGCCAGGATACCGGTCGGTGCAGCCGGGCCTCCGCCGGGGCTAGGCGATCTGCGTGCCGAGCAGTGCGCCGATGCCGAACGTCACGGCGAGCGCGATGGCGCCGCCCACGAGCACGCGCACGGTCGGCCGCAGCCACGGGCTCTTGCCGAGCACGGCGCCGAGGGCGCCCGTGATGCCGAGGGCGGCGAGGGTCGCGACGAAGGTGATGGGGATGCGCAGCTCGGGCGGCGGCAGCAGGATGGCGAGCATGGGCAGCACGGCGCCCGCGAGGAAGGCGACGCCCGAGGCGACCGCCGCCTGCCAGGGCTTGAGCACCTCGTTCTCGTCGATGTGCAGCTCGGCCTCGAGGTGCGCGCCGAGGGCGTCGTGCGCCGTGAGCTCTTCAGCGACCTTCTGCGCGGTCGCGGGGGAGAGGCCCTTGGCCTGGTAGATGCTCGCGAGCTCGGCGAGCTCCTGCTCAGGCATCTCGGCGAGCTCGCGCTTCTCCTTCGCGATGAGGGCCGTCTGGCTGTCGCGCGCGCTCGCGACCGACACGTACTCGCCGAGCGCCATCGAGATCGCGCCGCCGACGACGGCCGCGGCCCCCGCTGTCACGATGGGGGCGAGGGCGCTCGTCGCGCCCGCCACGCCCACGACGACCGCGGCGACGGAGACGATGCCGTCGTTCGCCCCGAGCACGCCCGCGCGCAGCTTGTTGAGGCCGTCGCTGAAGGCTCCGCGGTCGTGCGGTTCGGCGTCGTGCGGGGTGTGCTCGGCGGGATCGTTCGGCTGCGCGGTCATGCCCCCAGTCAACTCCGCTCCCTCCCCACCATCAAGCAAGGCGAGCCTGCGCTATGAATCGGCCTGTCATTCCGTGTTCGGCATACGCGGGTGCGTAGAGTCGGAATATCTCGCAGGCAACGGCCTGCACCTCGCGCCGGCTGGGAAGTCGCACTCCGACCCCGAAGGCCTCATGACCTCTCTCGCCTCCTCCGGTGCCGATTCCGGAATGCTCGGCGCTCTGCGCACGACCACGCCCCGCGACCCCAACGCCGTGCCCCTCACCGCCTCCTACTCGGCGCTCATGCGCACGGTGCGCGACGGCGGCCTCCTGCGCCGTCGCGAGGGCTTCTACTACGCCGTGTTCGCGGGCCTCGCGGTCGCCCTCGGCGGTGTCATCACCGGCATGGTGCTGCTCGGCGATAGCTGGTTCCAGCTGCTCATGGCCGGCGCGCTCGGCATCGTGCTCACGCAGATCGCCTTCGTTACGCACGAGGCCTCGCACCGCCAGATCTTCGCCTCGGGCAAGGTCAACGACTGGGTCGGCCGCATTCTCGCGACCGCGGTCGTCGGCATCAGCTACCACTGGTGGATGCACAAGCACTCGCGCCACCACGCGAAGCCGAACCAGAAGGGCGCCGACCCCGACATCGAGCAAGACACCATCGCGTTCCTGCCCGAAGACGCCGCGAAGTCGAAAGGCGCCTTTGCGCTCATCACGCGCAACCAGGGCTGGCTCTTCTTCCCGCTGCTGACCCTCGAGGGCATCAACCTGCACGCGCGCTCGATCATGAGCCTCTTCGACAAGGGCCGCGTCGAGCACCGCTTCCTCGAGCTGGGCCTGATCGCCCTGCGGCTCTCGCTCTACGTCGCCGTGCTGTTCTGGTTCCTGCCGCTCGGCATGGCCTTCGCCTTCCTGGGCGTGCAGCTCGCGGTCTTCGGGGTCTACATGGGAGCATCCTTCGCCCCCAACCACAAGGGCATGCCCATCCTCGAGAACGACACCTCGCTCGACTTCCTGCACCGTCAGATCCTCACCTCGCGCAACCTCAAGGGCGGCTGGTGGGCGACCGTGCTGTTCGGCGGGCTCAACCACCAGGTCGAGCACCACCTGTTCCCGAACATGCCGCGCCCCGCGCTCGGCAAGGCGCGCGAGATCGTGCGCGAGTACGCACAGGCGATGGGTATCTCGTACACCGAGACGGGCGTGTTCCGCTCGTACGGCATCGTCATCGACTACCTCAACCGCGTCGGCCTCTCGGCGCGCGACCCCTTCGATTGCCCGCTCGTCAATCAGTTCCGACGCAGCTAGCGCGCTCAGCACGACGTTTCAGCCCGTTTCTCGCATTTCAGCCCGAACGTTCGGGCGATCCCGCGAGGAACGGGCTGTTTCGCGTTGACGGCGGCGGTGCTCCGAGCGAGGTCAGCGGGCGTGGCGCGCAGCCAGCGCCGCAGCGCCCATGATGCCGGCGTTGTTGCGCAGCACGGCGGGCACTATCGGCGTCGAGACGTCGATGAGGTGCAGAAACTCCTCGTGCTGCTTCGAGACGCCGCCGCCGATGATGAAGAGGTCGGGCGAGAACAAGAACTCGACGTGCCGGTAGTAGCGGGTGAGCCGCTCTGCCCACTCCGCGAACGACAGCCCCTCGCGCTCGCGCGCCGAGTTGGCCGCCCAGTCCTCCGCGTCGCGGCCGTCGAGCTCGAGATGCCCGAGCTCGGAGTTCGGGATGAGCACGCCGTCGTAGATGAGGGCGCTGCCGATGCCCGTGCCGAGCGTCGTCATGATCACGAGCCCCGTCTGGTCGCGCGCGGCGCCCGCGAGGGTCTCGGCGTACCCGGCCGCATCCGCGTCGTTGACGAAGTGGATGTCACGGCCGAGGGCCTCTCCGAACAGGGTGTCGGCGTCCAGGCCGATCCAGCGCTCGCTCACATTGGCGGCCGACATGGTGCGGCCGTTGCGCACGATCGCGGGGAAGCACACGCCGATATGCGCGACGCCCTCGGTGCCGAGCTCGTCGACGAGCAGCGCGACCGTCTCGATGATGGCCTCGGGCTCGCCGCCTTCGGGCGTCGGGTGCTTGACGCGCTCGCTCGCGAGCTGACCCGTCGCCAGGTCGATGATCGCCCCCTTGATGCCGGTGCCGCCGATGTCGATGCCGATGGCGAGCGTCATGCGCTTCTCCTGTCGTTGCGGTGCGTGCGGGCTGCGCTCACGGGAGGGTGAGGATGTCGGCCCCGCGCTCGGTGACCACGAGCGTGTGCTCGAACTGGGCACTGAGGGTCTTGTCCTTCGTCGTGACCGTCCAGTCGTCGGCCCACAGATCCCACGCGATGTCGCCGAGCGTCAGCATGGGCTCGATCGTGAACACCATCCCGGGTTGCATGACGGTCGAGTAGTCGGGCGCGGCGTCGTAGTGCGGAACGATGAGCCCCGAGTGGAACGAGCGCCCCACGCCGTGCCCGGTGAAGTCGCGCACGACGCCGTAGCCAAACCGCTGCGCGTAGGCCTCGATCGCGCGGCCGATGACGTTGATCTCCCGCCCGGGTGCGACGGCCTTGATGCCGCGCCGCAGGGCTTCTTCAGTCCGCTCGACGAGCAGCCGCGCATCCTCGCTCGCCTCGCCCGCGATGAAGGTCTTGTTGAGGTCGCCGTGCACGCCGTTCTTGTAGGCGGTGATGTCGATGTTGACGATGTCGCCCTCGGCGATCACGGTGTCGTCGGGGATGCCGTGGCAGATGACCTCGTTGAGGCTCGTGCAGCACGACTTGGGGTAGCCGCGATAGCCGAGCGTCGAGGGGTAGGCGTCGTGGTCGAGCAGGAACTCGTGCGCGATGCGGTCGAGCTCGTCGGTCGTGACCCCGGGCGCGATCGCGGCGCCGACGGCCTCGACGGCCTGCGCGGCGATGCGGCCGCTGTGGCGGATGAGCTCGATCGTCTCGGCGTCGTAGACGTCGCCGCCGACGTGCGGGGCGGGCGCGGCCTTGCCCACGTATTCGGGGCGCGGGATGCTCAGCGGCACCGCTCGCTGCGGCGAGAGTCGCCCGGCGACGAGGTGACCGGACGTGTCGCGAGGCATAGGGTCGAGTCTACCGAGCGAGGGGAGCGGCCCATGGCCCACGAGGCTGAGCAGCAGTGGTGGTACAACCACAAGACCGGTGAGGTCGAGCACGGCCCGCAGTCGCTCGGCAGCGACCGCGACGGCCCCTACGCGACCGAGGCCGACGCTCGTCGCGCGCCCGAGATCGCCCGCGAGCGCGCCCGCGCCTGGGCTGCCGACGACGAAGAGTAGCCCGCTCGACCCAGATCTGACGACCCGAGGGCTACTCGGTGCGGTCGCGCAGGGCTTGCTCGGCCGTCGCGTCGCTGTAGCTGTGCGCCTCGTCGGGGTAGGCGCCCGACTCGACGTCGGCCTTGTACGCGAGAGCGGCATCCCGCAGCACCTGGCGTAGGTTCGCGTACTGCTTGACGAATTTGGGGATGCGCCCGCCCGTGAGGCCGGCCCAGTCGGTCCAGACGACGAGCTGGCCGTCGCAGTGGGGCCCTCCGCCGACACTGATGGTGGGGATGCTCAGCTCGGCCGTGATGCGTTTGGCGACCTCGGCGGGGATCATCTCGAGCACGACCGCGAACGCCCCGGCCTCCTCGACCGCGTGGGCGTCGGCGAGCAGCTGCTCGGCCGCCTCGCCGCGCCCCTGGATGACGTGGCCGCCGAGCCCGTGCTCGCTCTGCGGCGTGAAGCCGATGTGGGCCATGACGGGGATGCCCGCTGACACGATGCGCCGGATCTGCTTGGCCGACCGCACCCCGCCCTCGAGCTTCACGGCGTGCGCTCCCGTCTCCTTCATGAACCGGAACGCCGTGTGCAACGCTTCTTCCGACCCGGTCTCGTACGAGCCGAACGGCATGTCGGCGACGACGAGCGCGCGCTTGACCCCGCTGACGACGCCCCGCGTGAGCGGGATGAGGTCGTCGATCGTGACGGGCAGGGTCGTGTCGTAGCCGAGCACGGTGTTGCCGGCCGAGTCGCCGACGAGCAGGAAGTCGATGCCCGCCTCGTCGAAGATCTGCGCGGTGAGCACGTCGTACGACGTGAGCCCCGTGATCTTGATGCCCTGCTCCTTCGCGCGAGCAAAGTGACGGGTGCGGACGCGCTTCGGTGCCTCAGCCATGCCGACCACCCTAGCCCGGGGCTACCGGGTGGGCGTGTACGCGCGGTGGTCAACAGGCCGCCGCGACAGACAGCTACCTCGTGGGGCGATACGTGATCGGCATCCGCCGGTCGCGCCCGAAGGCCATGCCCGAGATCTTGGGCCCGATGGCGCCCTGGCGCCGCTTCCACTCGGAGCGGTCGACCAGCCGGGTGACGAAGTCGACCGTTTCGGCGTCGAAGCCGAGCGCGATCACGTCGTCGCGCCCGAGCTCGCGGTCGACGTAGGCCTCGAGGATCGCGTCGAGCACCTCGTAGGGCGGCAACGTGTCCTGATCGACCTGGCCCGGGCGCAGCTCGGCGCTCGGCGGCTTGGCGATCGAGTTCTCGGGGATCGGCGGCGTCTCACCGCGTGCGATCGCGTGCTCGTTGCGCCAGCGCGCGAGCTCCCACACGAGCAGCTTCGGCACGTCCTTGATCGGCGCGAACCCGCCGACCGAGTCGCCGTAGATCGTCGAGTAGCCGACCGAGAGCTCGGTCTTGTTGCCCGTCGTGAGCACGAGGTGCCCGTGCATGTTCGACAGCCCCATGAGGATGATGGCCCGGATGCGCGCCTGCAGGTTCTCGGCGGCGACGCCATCGAGCGCCAGCTGGGTCTCGACCGGCTGCACGAGGTCGGCGATCGGCTCGACGGAGTAGTTCAGCCCGATGCGCTCTGCGAGATCGTCGGCATCGCTGCGCGAGTGATCGGAGCTCCAGCGCGAGGGCATCGAGACGCCGTAGACGTTCTCAGGCCCGATCGCGTCGGCCGCGATGGCCGCGCACACGGCCGAGTCGATGCCGCCCGAGAGACCCAGGATCACGCTCCGGAAGCCGTTCTTGCGCACGTAGTCGCGCGTGCCGGTGACGAGGGCGGTCCAGAGCTGCTCGCGGTCATCCGGCAACTCGGCGATGTCGACGGTCACCGGATGCTCGCTCGCGGCACCGCTGCCCGCGAGCTCGACCCGCCGCACGTTCGGGGGCAGCTCGGTATCGGTCGCGTCGGCCGCATCCACGTCGACCACCAGGAGGTGCTCGACGAACTGGGGGGCGCGGGCGAGAATGGCGCCCCGCTCATCGACCACGACGCTGTCGCCGTCGAACACGAGGTCGTCTTGCCCGCCGACGATGTTGACGTAGGCGACGACCGTGCTCGTCTCGGTGGCGCGGCGGGTGACGAGCGGCAGCCGCACCTCGTCCTTGTCGCGCTCGAAGGGCGAGGCGTTGATGACGAGCAGCACGCCCGCGTCCGACTCGAGCACGCGGCCGACGGGCCCGCCGTCGCGCCAGAGGTCTTCGCAGATGATGAGCGCGACATCGACCCCGCCGAGCCGCAGCACGAGCAGCTCGTCGCCGGGGATGAAGATGCGGTACTCGTCGAACACGCCGTAGTTGGGCAGGTGGTGCTTGGCGTAGCGGGCGACGACGCGACCGCCCTGCAGCACGCTCGCGCAGTTCTGCGCGATCGCCGTGGGCGCGTTCGAGGTGCCGAGCAGGCGCGGCTCGTGCGGACCGTCGGGGTGGCCGACGACGACGGGCAGGTGGCCGAGCCCCTCGGCCTCGAGGCGGGCGGCGAGGGCCGTGACGGCGGCGCCCGCGTCGACGAGGAAGGAGGGCCGCGAAGCGAGGTCTTCGATGGGGTAGCCGGTGAGCGCCATCTCGCCGAGCGCGAGGAGGTCGGCGCCCTGCTGCGCGGCCGAACGAGCGGCCGCGATGATCTGCTCGGCGTTGCCCGCGAGGTCTCCGACGAGGGGGTTCGACTGGGCGAGGGCCAAGCGGAGGCGGGGCATACCCGTTAGCCTAATGGCGGGATTTTCGTGTCGACCGAGGGAGAGATGTGAGCACCGGAATGGGCGGCATGGACAAGCAGCGCGACTTCGTTCTTCGCACGATCGAGGAGCGCGGGGTCAAGTTCGTGCGCCTCTGGTTCACCGACGTGGTGGGCACGCTCAAGATGGTCGCCGTGGCGCCCGCCGAGGTCGAGGGGGCCTTCGCCGAGGGCCTCGGGTTCGACGGCTCGGCGATCGAGGGCTTCTCGCGCGCCTACGAGGCCGACGTGCTCGCGCACCCCGACCCCACGACCTTCCAGATCCTCCCGTGGCGCGGCGAGGTCGACCCGACGGCGCGCATGTTCTGCGACATCACGACGCCCGACGGCCAGCCCGCCGCCGCCGACCCGCGCCACGTGCTCAAGCGCACGCTCGCCAAGGCGGCCGACCGCGGCTTCACGTTCTACACGCACCCCGAGATCGAGTTCTACCTGCTCAAGAGCAGCAAGTACGGCCCCAAGGGCCCGCAGCCCGTCGACGCGGCCGGCTACTTCGACAACGTGCCGGGCGGCACCGCGCACGACTTCCGCCGCCGCGCCGTGCGCATGCTCGAAGACCTCGGCATCTCGGTCGAGTTCAGCCACCACGAGGCCGGCCCGGGTCAGAACGAGATCGACCTGCGCTACGCCGACGCCCTCACGACGGCCGACAACATCATGACCTTCCGCACGGTCGTGAAAGAGGTGGCCATCGAGCAGGGCGTCTACGCAACGTTCATGCCCAAGCCGCTCGCCGCGCATCCCGGTTCGGGCATGCACACGCACCTCTCGCTCTTCGAGGGCGACACGAACGCCTTCTTCGACCCCGCTGGCCAGTACCAGCTGTCGAAGATCGGCCGCCAGTTCGTCGCGGGGCTGCTCACGCACGCGCCCGAGATCACGGCCATCACGAACCAGTTCGTCAACTCGTACAAGCGCCTGTGGACGGGCGACGAGGCCCCCAGCTATGTCACGTGGGGCCACAACAACCGCTCGGCCCTCGTGCGCGTGCCGCTCTACAAGCCCGGCAAGGGCCAGAGCGCGCGGGTCGAGTACCGCGGCATGGATTCGGCCGCGAACCCCTACCTCGCCTTCTCGCTGCTGCTCGCGGCCGGCCTCAAGGGCATCGAGGAGGGCTACGAGCTGCCGCCCGAGGCCGAGAACACGGTGTGGGAGCTCAGCGAGTCCGAGCGCCGCGCCCTGGGGTACAAGCCGCTGCCCTCGAGCCTCGACCGCGCCCTCGGGCTCATGGAGGAGAGCGAGCTCGTCGCCGAGACCCTCGGCGAGCAGGTCTTCAACTACGTGCTGCTCAACAAGCGCCGCGAGTGGTCGGCCTACCGCGCGCAGGTCACCCCGTACGAGCTCGAGAGCAACCTCGAGATCCTCTAGCCCGGCCCCGGGCACCCCATGACGCGCTCACCGTCGACGCTCACCGAGCTCGCTCGCCTCGGCTTCGCCGAGCTGAGCGCCGCCCGCGATGCCCTCGGCGACCTCGCCGAGCACCTCGAGGCCTTCGGCTCGGCCGCCGACCCCGACCGGGCGCTGCGGATGCTCGTGCGGCTGCAGGAGCAGCATCCGGATGCCCTCCGCCCCGTACTCGCCGACCCCGCCTGGGCGGCCCGCGTCATCCGGGTGCTCGGCGCGAGCGAGGGCCTCGGCGACTTCCTGCGGCGCCGGCCCGCCGAGTTCGCGGCCGAGCAGCTGCGGCGGTTCCTCGCCGCCGCGGTCGAGACCGCGCCGGCCGGCACGCCCGCCGAGGTCGAGCAGGCGCGCACGGCGCTGCGCGTGCGATACCGCCGCTGGCTGCTGCGTATCGCGGCCTTCGACCTGGAGCACGGCGACGCCGTCGAGGCGCTACCGCTCGTCGCCGCGGCACTCGCCGACCTCGCGGGCGCCGCGCTCGACGCCAGCCTGCAGGTCGCGCGTGCCGTGAGCAGGTTCCCCGCCGCCGATGTCGCGCGCACGCGCCTCGCGATCATCGGCATGGGCAAGGCGGGGGCGCGCGAGCTCAACTACATCAGCGACGTCGACGTCATCTACGTCGCCGAGGGCGAGGTCGAACTCGAGAGCGCGCGGGCCGTGGA
>LNFD01000302.1 GCA_001464255.1 Actinomycetales bacterium Ga0077552
GAGCTTCTTCGCGGTGTGCTTGGTGCGCATGAACAGGATGCGGCGGCCGCTGCCCGAGGCGAGCGCGGTGATCATGCGCTTCTTCTCGTCGGCGCCCGAGAGCTCGAACACGTGGTGCGTCATGTCGGCGACGGGCGAGTTGGCCTCGTCGACCGAGTGCATGACGGGGTTGTGGAGGAACTGCTTGACGAGCTTGTCGACCCCGTTGTCGAGGGTCGCGCTGAACAGCAGGCGCTGGCCGTCGTTCGGCGTGGCTTTCATGATGCGGGTCACGCCGGGCAGGAATCCGAGGTCGGCCATGTGGTCGGCCTCGTCGAGCACGGTGATCTCGACGGCGTCGAGCGTCACGAAGCGCTGCTGCATGAGGTCTTCGAGGCGGCCGGGGCACGCGACGATGATGTCGACGCCGGCGTTCAGCGCCTGCACCTGACGGTGCTGGGAGACGCCGCCGAAGATGGTGGTCGTGGTGAGGCCGTAGGCCTTCGCGAGCGGCTCGAGCACGGCGTTGATCTGCGTGGCGAGCTCGCGCGTCGGCGCGAGCACCATGCCGAGGGGCGCGCCCTTGCGGCGCGATCCGCCGGCGAGGCGGGTGCCGAGGCGCGCGATCATCGGAATAGAGAAGGCCAGGGTCTTGCCCGAGCCGGTCTTGCCGCGGCCGAGCACGTCGCGCCCGGCGAGGGTGTCGGGGAGAGTGTCGACCTGGATGGGGAAGGCCTCGGTCTTGCCCTGCGCGGTCAGCACCTCGACGAGCGGATACGGAACGCCGAGGGCGCTGAAGGTCTGGTTCTGGGTAGTCATGGTGGTGCCTTTCGAGCGTGCGCGATCCCCGGCATCCGCGACCGAGCGGTCAGGATGCGGTGCGCGCGCTGGGTCTCGGTGAGGCGACAGCGCGCGGCAACAGGAATCGAAGTGGCGACGGCGGCAGTGGCCGACATCGTTCGCCGTGAGAAAGTATCGAACCGCCGGGCTGCGCGAGTCGGTGCGCGGGGGGCGGGATGAGGAAGCGTTCTACGACGCAGGAGAGCTGAGAACAGTTCTGCCTATGGCTCAACCGTAGCAGGTCGCCCCGACGACCGGCCTCAGAGTGTCAGGCGCCCGTCACCGTAGCGCTCGCCGACCGGGATCTCGACGTCGACGACGTTGCCCGCCGGCGCGAGAGGGCACGCCCACGCCTCGTCGTACGCGCACGAGGGGTTGTAGGTGAAATTGAAGTCCAGTACGAGCGACCACGGCGCCCGGCCTCCGCCGAGGTCGGCGCCCTTGACGGTGTCGAGCAGGTAGCGCCCGCCGCCATAGGTGCCGCCCGGCACGCGCGAGAGGGCGTCGCGCACGGGCACGAAGAGCCCGCCCCCGTACGAGGCGAGCCGCCACACGTCGAGCGAGCCGACGCCGGGCACCTCGACGAGCCCCAGCCGCTCGAAGGGCACGACCCCGTCGGTGCCGGTTTCCACCTCGATGCGCAGCGGCGGCGCATCCTGGATCACGCACTCGAACCGCCACGCCGGGTCGTAGGGCTTCACGCGCAAGCCAGTGAACGCCTCGCGGTCGGCGGGCAGCAAGGGCGAGGCGGGGTGGTGGGCGAAGAGCTCGTCGCGCGTGCGGCGCCAGTGGTCCTGCGCGGCGGCCAGATCGGTTGCGGCGCGCAGCTCGGCGTAGAGCGCGGCGATGCGGCGCCGCCAGTCGGCGACGGCGAGGGCCGTGACGGCGCGATCAGGCGTCGCGGATGTCGTGCTCACGACCGACCGCCAAACTGCGCACCCCAGCCGGGCGCGAGCTGGCGAATCTTCCGTGCCCTCAGTTGCCAGAACACCCAGAAGCCCAGCCACGCGACGGGGGTCAGCACGCCGGCGCCGATCTCGAGGGTGTCGCGAAACCGCGTGCGGGCCTCTGACGAGATGTCGTCGGCGCTGATCGCCATCTGGTGGTGCCAGCTCGAGACGATGCGCATGGCACCCGTCAGCGGGCCGCCTTCGTCGTGCACGATGCGCGTGCCGTCGGGCAGCGTCTCGTCGCGCAGGCGGATCAGCTGTGAGCCCATCGGCAGCACGTCGAGCATTCGCAAGCGCACGCGATGCTCGGTGTCGACCCATCGATCGGGAAACCCGCCGGGCTCGAGCGACTCGGCCGTCGTGATCGGCCCCGAGACCGCGCGGAACACCGCGGGGGAGTGCAGGGCCTCCCACGCCGCATCGGCCGGGCAGTCGAGCAGCAGATCGAGTCGCACGCGCATGCGCCCAGTCTGGGGCACGTCGATACGATCGACCTGTGACCGGCCCTCTCGACTCCTCCGCCCCCGACGAGCAGCAGCGCTACCAGGTGCGGTTCGACGTCGGGCTCGACGGCGCTCGCCGCATCGGCGGCTCGGCCCACCTGCTCGTCTGGTGCGACGGCCTCGCGACCGAGCCCGTGCCCGTGGATGCCCTGCCTCCGCACCTCGAGGTCGTCGACGCGCGCTGCGGTGCGGCACCCGCGATCGCGCAGCGGCTGCTCGCGCTGCAGGCCGCGCGCGGCGCGCGCACGATGGTCGCGGTCGTCGCGGCGGGGGCGCCCGTGCAGGCGCCGGAGGGCATCCCGGTCGAAGACCTGCTGCTCGCGGGCGCCGTGATCGACGCGCTCGGCGCCGTCGGCATCGACGCGACGAGCCCCGAGGCGGCCGTCGCCGCGGCGGGCTACCAGGGGCTGCGCGGCGCCGTCGCGCACATGCTCAGCGCCTCGGTCGGGGGCAGGATGCTCGCCGCGAGCGAGGGCCCCGAGGCAGTGAGCGCGGCGCGGGCGCGCTGGGAATCGCCCGAACTCGTGGTGCTGCGGGAATTCGACCTGCCAGCCTGAGGTTGTGCCGAAGAACCGGCACCACTCGACCGCAGGAGGACCCATGAAGGCTCACGTCAACGGCACCGTCATCGCCGAGGCTCCCGAGAGCGAGCTCATCAAGATCGAGGGCAACTGGTACTTCCCGCCGTCGAGCATCGTCGACGGCTTCCTCTCGCAGAGCCCGACCCCCTACACCTGCCCCTGGAAGGGCGAGTGCCAGTACTTCACCGTGACGGTCGACGGCCAGGCGCTGCCCGACCGCGCGTGGAGCTACCCGACCCCGTACCCGAGCGGCATCGAGCGCGTCGGCAAAGACTTCAGCAACTACGTGGCCTTCTGGAAAGAGGTCAGCGTCTCGGAGTAGGCCGCACGGGGCGACGGGCGCGCGGTCGGCTCAGCCGGCCGCGGCCTGCCGCTCGTGCCACGTGATGAGCGCGGCACGGCTGAACGAGCGCGAGCATCGGCCGCACGATACCTCGCGGCCGGGGCGGCGGAACCGCACGAACTCGTGGCCCCGCGGGCACGACCCGCGCCAGCGCGCACGGTCGTCGGCGATGGGCCCGTCGTGCGTCACCCCACCGACGTAGCCGAGGTCGCGCGCGATGCGCCGCCACTCGGCCCCGTGGCCCGTGCCCGGGCCGGCGAGCGCGTGCGCCACCTCGTGCAGCAGCGTCTGGTGGATGGCGTCGTCGTCGAAGCGCTCGGCCAGGTGCCGCGACACCGTGATGCGCTTGCGCCGGAAGTCGCACAGGCCCGCACGGCGCGTGGCCCGGTCGAAGTCGAAGCTCCAGCTCGCGTCGAGATGCAGGGCGAGCAGGGCGTTCGCCCAGTGCCGCACCCGCTCGAGATCGCTCACAGCACGATGGTAGGGGCGACCACCGACGTCATCCGCGCGGCCCGAGGGTCACGGCGTACAGGTGGTCGTCGCCCGCGCGCGGGTCGCCGCGGCCGTCGGTGTTGTTGGTGATGATGAGCAGGCGCCCGTCGGGGGCGGCGACGGCGTCGCGGATGCGGCCGAGCTGCTGCACGAAGTGGCTGGTGCTCTCACCCGGCGTGCCGATGTCGATCGCGCGCAGCCGCTGGCCGCGCAGCCCGGTCACGAAGAGCGTGTCGCCGACGATGCCGAGCCCGCTCGGGCTCGCCTCGCTCGTCGGCCACTGCTGCACGGGGTCGGTGTAGCCCGCCCGGCCGCCGATGCCCTCGACGACGGGCCAGCCGTAGTTCGCCCCGGGCTCGATGCGGTTGAGCTCGTCCCACGTGTTCTGCCCGAACTCGGCGGCCCACAGCTGCCCCGTGCGGTCGAAGGCGATGCCCTGGGGGTTGCGGTGCCCGAGCGAGTAGACGTACGAGCCCGGCACGGGGTTGTCGGCGGGCACCGTCCCATCGGGCGTGAGCCGCAGGATCTTGCCTGCGAGCGACGCGGGGTCTTGCGCGAGGCCGGTCTGCTGGGCGTCGCCCGTCGTCGCGTAGAGCATCCCGTCGGGCCCGAATGCGAGGCGCCCGCCGTTGTGGGTGCCCGCTTTCGGGATGCCCGCGAGCACGACCTCGCCGGCACCGAGCCCGTACGACCCGGGTGCGCCGGTCAGCTCGTACCGCACGATGCGGTTGTCGGAGGCCGCCGTGTGCGCGGCGTAGAGGTACGGCGTGCCCGTGTCGCGCGCGGCGATGCCGAGCAGCCCGCCCTCGCCGCCCGGAACGACGCCCGCGACCGTGCCGACGACGCGCAGCTCGCCCTCGGGCGTCAGCTCGAGCACGCGCGCGGTGTCGCGCTCGCTCAGCAGGATCGAGCCCGTCGGCAGAGGGGCGATCGACCAGGGGGCGCTCAGCCCCGTGACGAGCGGGTCGAGCTCGCCCGTGGGCACGAGCGGCACGACGGGCGCCGCGCTCGTGCTCGGTGTCGAGGACGGCGCGGGCTCAGGCGTTCCGACCGCGGTCGGCACGCGCTCGGGCCCGGCGCACCCCGTGAGCGCGAGCACGGCGGCGAGCATGAGGATCGACGGTCGCGAGCGGCGCATCGGCACTCCTCCCCTCTGGTCGTCGACTCCCAGCATCTCGCCGCCCGCTGGATGCACGGTGAGCGTCGACGGAGGCAGGGTGTACTGTCGGCCGTGCACATGAGGAAAGGTCGCCGATGTCGTTGTTCGAGCACGTGGGGGGCGCTGAGGGCGTTCGGCGATTCGTCGACGAGCTCACGCAGCGCCTGACCGACGATCCCGAACTCGGTCCCCTCTTCGAGGGCGTCGAGGGGTCGACCCTGCGCGCGCATCGCGAGCACTATCTCGCCGCCATCCTCGATGGCCCCGAGAACTACAGCGGCCGCGGGCTGCGCGAGGCGCACCGGCCGCTCGGCCTCACCGATGCGCACCTCGACCGCTTCCTCGTCATCGCCGACGAGAGCCTGGTCGCGACGGGGGCTCCGCCCGCGGCCGTCACCGAGGTGCTCGAGCTGCTCGAGCGCCTGAGGCCGGTCATCGTGACCCCGGGCCCCCTCGCGTGAACAGGCTCGTCGCCGGCGCGGGCGAGGGCACCGCTGTCTGATCGCTCACGACGGGCGCACCGGCGATCCAGTTGACGAGCTCCCGGCCGGCGATGACCGCGGCCGGGTGCGGCCCGCGCGCCATGAGGCGCGGCATCCAGTCGAGGGGCAGCGCCGAGGCCGAGGCGATGAGCACGACGTTGCCGAACCGGCGGCCCTTGAGCACGCTCGTCTCGGCGAGCGCCGCCACGTCGTCGAGCACGAGCCGCAGCGTCGCCGCCTGCCCGCGCGCGAAGGCGAGCCCCGGCCCGTCGGCGACGTTGACGGCGATGATGCCGCCCGGGGCGAGGAAGGCCGCGACCTCGCGATAGAACTCGGCGCTCGTGACGTGGGCGGGGATGCGCGCGCCGCTGAAGACGTCGACCACGACGAGGTCGACGGCGCCGTGCAGGGCGGCGGGCAGGCGGGCGAGCATCGCGCGGGCATCCCCGTAGCGAACCCTGATGCCCGACTGCGTGGGCAGCGGCAGGTGCTCGCGCACGAAGCCGTCGAGCGCCTCATCGAGCTCGATCACCTGCTGGCGCGATCCGGGCCGCGTCGCGTGGATGTAGCGCGGCAGCGTGAGCGCCCCCGCCCCGAGGTGCAGGGCGGTCATCGGCTGGCCGGGGTCGCCCCACTCGTCGATGACGTGCCCGATGCGCT
>LNFD01000303.1 GCA_001464255.1 Actinomycetales bacterium Ga0077552
CGGAGCCAACCCGAATGGCTCGGGGCATCGACCGTGCCGAGCGGCGTGCTGTCACGTACCTGAAGGGGGGCGATCGCACGCCGGGGCGGGTCCCCGAACCCGGCGGTTCCATGGTGGCGGGCCGGGCATCCCGTCGCAATCGAGGGCGCCTCACGCAGTTCGCATACCGAACATCGGAAGGCCCGACGCAGAAAACCCCCGAACCGCTGGGTTCGAGGGTTTCTGGGGCCCTGACACAGGGCACTGGTTGCGGGGGCAGGATTTGAACCTACGACCTCTGGGTTATGAGCCCAGCGAGCTACCGAGCTGCTCCACCCCGCGGCGTGCTTCCAGGGTAGCAGTCATGCCTGCCGGGGTCGAATCGCCGCCGGGCGGTCAGCCGAGCGCCGCCACGAGGGTCGCGGGCCGCTCGACCCGGCGGTACTGCGGGCTCGGCATGAGCCGAACGGGCGTGGGCAGCGGCGTCGTGTCGACGCGACCGCCCAGGTCGATGTGCTCGGGCAGGGGCGACGCGGGGGGACGCCGCTCGCCCCGCTCGGTGCGCTGAGCGCGCTCGACGGTCTCCCACACGATGCGCTGCACCTTCTCGCCGAGGCCGCGCAGCATGCTCAGGTCGGCATCGGTCGTCAGGTTGCGGGGCTTCGTGTCGACGACGCACAGGGCGCCGATGCGGCGGCCCTGGGGGTCTTCGATCGGTACTCCGGCGTAGTAGCGGATCTGCGCGTCGCCCGTGACGAGCGGGTTGCGCGAGAAGCGGGGGTCGTGGGTGGCGTCGGGCACGACCATGCCGTCGTCATTGCGCACCGCGACGGCGCAGAACGACTGCTCGATCGGCACCGACTCGAGGTCGATGCCGAAGCGCGAGACATGCCACTGGGTGTCGGGGCCGAGCACGGTCACGAGGGCCGTCGGCGCCTGGAAGGCGGCAGCCGCGATCGTCACGATGCGCTCGAGGCTCATCGACTCATCGCCCATGATCTGGGCGAGGTGCTCGGCGTCGGCGACGCCGGAGGTCATGCGGTCGGCGATGGTGCGCGCGCGGTCGTCGCCGCCCGCGGCCGCCGTGAGGTGGTCGACGAGCTCGGCCGCGATCTGGCTGGCCCAGAAGGCGTACATCTCGGGCGTCGTGCGGCCGAGCGAGTCGCGGGCCTCGGCCCCGAGCGCGGGCAGCAGGGTGGTGCGGGCGGTCGGCACCGCGGTGACGAGGCGCTCGGTGACGGCGTTGAGCTGCTGGGCGAGACGGTCGACGAGGCGGCCGAGCGGGCCGTCGAAGGCGGGGAACGTGCGGATGGGCAGGATGCCGACCATGAGCAGCACCGTGCCGCCGCGAACGCGCGTGTTCCAGACGTCGAGCGCCCGCCCGATGCGGCGCTCCCACTCGTGGGGCGTGGTGAAGCGCAGGGCGTCGTTGGTGCCGACCGTCGTGACGACCGCGTCGTAGCGGTCGAGTCGGGCGCCGCCGACGAGGGCGGCGAGGCCCGCGGCCGTGAGCGAGGGGTCGGTGATGACGTCGACGACGGTGCCGCGGCCCGGCAGCGCGAGGTCGTGCGAGGCGACTCCCCAGCCGGCGGCCGGCCCGGAGCCGATGAGCAGGATGCGGTCGGCGGAGGGCCCGTCGGCGACAGCGCGCGGCAGGCCGTGGGGTCGAGGCATCGACGAGAGCTCGTCGTCCTTCCACGCGGCCCAGGCGGTCATGAAAGGACGAGCGAGATGCAGTGCAGCGGCGATGAGAGCCGACACGAGGCTTCCTTCCAAGCCCCCCTTCGCGCTCCACGCTAGGGGCGCGAGGCCCGCTCAGGTCATCCCCAGTCGGGGGAACTCCCGAAGGAGGGACAGACTGACCGGTCTACCCCGCCGAGGCGGGTTCAGTCGGCGCGACGGGTGGCGCCGAGGCTCATGCCGAGCGGCAACCAGGCTGTGCCGGGCCAGCCCCACAGCCCATCACCGCGCGGCTCGAGCACCGCGAACATCCGCCACGGCACGGCATCGTGCTCGTGCACGAAATCGATGCTCAGCCCCGCGCCGACGAGCGCCGTGATGGTCTGGCCGAGCGGGTGCATCCACTCCACGGTGCGCGAGTGCGCGAGCTGAGCATCCGGATCGGCGTAGTCCTCCGCCTCGTCGAGCGCGAGCGGTTCGCGCTCGAAGTAGCCGAAGCGCGGGGTCGGGAAGCGCGCGGGGCCGCCGTCGAGCAGGGCGGCGGGCTCGTCGGCGCCGGGCTCGTCGAAGACGAACGAGGCCGGATGCCCGTCGGCGAAGTACAGCCGTCCGCCGGGCTTGAGGAACCAGGCGATGATGCGCGCCCACTCGGCGATGTCGGGCAGCCAGCCGATCGTGCCCCAGGTCGTGTAGACGACATCGAAGCCCTCGGGCTCGGGCAGCGCGTGACGGGCGTCGTAGACATCGGCGCACACGAAGCGGCTGCGGTCGTCGAGCCCGAGCTCGGTGGCGAGCGCACGGGCCTGCTTCACCGCCGGCATCGAGAAGTCGAGGCCGACGACCTCGGCGCCGCGCTGCGCGAGCGCGAGCGAGTCGGCCCCGAAGTGGCACTGCAGGTGCAGCACCCGCAGCCCCTCCCAGCCCGCGGGCGCGATGCGCGGCAGCTCGGCCTCCTCGATGGGGTAGAGCCGCCCCTCGCCCGCCCGCAGCGGCGCCAGGTCGTAGAACTCGCTCGCGACGTGCACGGGCACCTTCTCATCCCAGTGGGCCCGGTTGAGCCGGGCCCACTCGGGAATCTCGGGCTGCCCCATCGGTCGCTACTCGCTCAGGGCGAGGGCGCGCTCGATCGCCTCCTGCAGGCGCTCGTCGGCCTCGGCCGCGGCCACGAGGTCGTTAGCAGCGTAGGCCGCCTCGCGGTCGAGCAGCGCCTGGCGGGCATCTTGCAGGGCCTGCGCGAGCGCCGCCGAGATCTCGACGCCGGGCTCGGCCGGGTCGGTGGGCTCGGTCGGGTCGGTCGGCTCCGCCGGGTCGATGGGATCGGTCGGCTCGACGTCGCCGTCGCCCGCGTCAGCACCCGAGTCGCCGCCGAACAGCGAGTCGAGGGCCTCGTCGAGGGTGTCTTCGAACGCGATCGAGTCGCCGAAGGCCACGAGCACCTTGCGCAGCAGCGGGAAGCTTGTCTCACCCGTCGACCGCACGTACACCGGCTGCACGTAAAGGAAGCCGCCGCCGATGGGCAGCGTCAGCAGGTTGCCGCGCAGCACCTCGGTCTCGCCGCGCTCGAGCAGGGCGAGCTGGTTGGCCACCTCGGGGTCGGAGCTGAACTGGTTCTGCACCTGGCCCGGGCCGGGAATCGTCTGCGAGGGCAGGGTCAGCAGCGTGAGCTTGCCGTAGTCCTCCCCCGGGTCGGCGTTCGCCGCCAGGTAGCCCGTGAGCACGTTGCGCTCGTTCTCGCTCGCCGTGCGGGGGATGAACGTGGAGTACAGCGTGAAGCCCGGGGCGTCCGCACCCGGAACCTGCATCGTCAGGTAGTACGGCGGCTGCAGCGTGGGGGCGGCCGCGAGCGACGTCGGGTCGTTCGGGGTGCGCCACTCGTCCTCGGTCGAGAAGAACGAGCCCGGGTCGGTCACGTGATACGCGCCCAGGATGTTGCGCTGCACCTTGAAGAGGTCGGCCGGGTACCGTACGTGCGACAGCAGGGCCTCGCTCATCTCGCCCGCGTCGACGAGGGTGTTCGGGAAGACCTTCTGCCAGGTCTGCAGGATCGGGTCCTCCGTATCCCACGCGTAGAGGGTCACCGAGCCGTCGTAGGCGTCGACCGTGGCCTTGACCGAGTTGCGGATGTAGTTGATCTGGTCGAGCGGGAAGGCGGGAGCCGGCGTGTAGGTGTCGGCGAT
Source organism: Actinomycetales bacterium Ga0077552 (assembly GCA_001464255.1). Lineage (GTDB taxonomy): Bacteria > Actinomycetota > Actinomycetes > Actinomycetales > Microbacteriaceae > Microcella. Next base: position 3,837 of record LNFD01000303.1, read on the forward strand.
CGCCTCGCTGAGCGCCACGGTCGTCGAGTACGGGTAGCTCGCGGTCGTCGTGTAGCCGTCGACGATCCAGACGATGCGGCCGTCGACGATCGCGGGGTACGGGTCGCTGTCGAGCGTCAGGTACGGCGCGGCCTTCTGCACGCGCTCGAGCGGGTTGCGGTCGTAGAGGATCTGCGAGTCGTCGGTGACGGCCTCGGAGAGGAAGATCTGCTCCGACTGGAACTTGATCGCGTAGAGCAGGCGCTTGAACACGTTGTCGAGCGCCGGGCCGCCGTCACCCGTGAAGGTGTAGGTGGCGTTGCCGGCCTGATCTTCGCTGCCCTCGGAGGGGAAGTCGAGCTCGAGGTTGTCGCCGCCGCCGACGATCGAGTACAGCGGCGAGAACTCGCCGAAGTACACGCGCGGCTCGTACTCGCCGAGCTCGCTCGTGAGCGAGCCGCTCGCGGGGATACCGCCCTCGAGGAACTGCGGACGGCCGTCGTCGGTGCGCTGGTTGCCGTAGGCGGCGACGACGCCGTAGCCGTGGGTGAAGACGATGGTGTTGTTGACCCAGTTCTGCGAGGTCTGGCCGTCGGGGTTGAGCTCGCGCAGCGAGATGACGGTGTCTTGCGTGCGGCCGTCGATCTCGTAGCGGTCGACGTCGAGGAACTCGGGGAACTGGTAGTACTGCCGGAACTGCTCGAGCCGATGATGCGGATGTTCGCGGTCGTCTCCGCGTCCTCCCGCAGCGCCCCGGCCTCGGCGTCGGTGACGGCGTCGTAGGAGATCTCTTCGATGCCCGAGACGTTGTACGCGTCGCGCGTCGCCTCGATGTTGCGCTCGATGAACGGCGCCTCGAACTCGCGCGCGTTCGGCTCGACCTGGAAGCGCTGCACGATCCAGGGGTAGACGCTGCCGATGAGCAGACCGCTGATGATGAGCAGCGCGGTGCCGACGATCGGCAGGCGCCAGCGGCCGATGACGGCCGTGATGACGAAGAGCGCCGCGACGAGCAGCGCGATGCCGGCCAGGATGCCGCGGCTGGGGATGGTCGAGTTGACCTCGGTGAAGCCCGCGCCGATGGCGAGGAAGCCGTCGCTCGGCTGGATCACCGTGGCGTACTGGTCGAACCAGATGCTCACGCCCTGCAGCGCGATGTAGATCGCGGCCGTGATCGCGAGCTGGATGCGGGCCGTGCGCGAGATGCGGATCTCGCGGCCGTTGACGCGGATCGCGCCGTACAGGTAGCTCGTCGCGACGGCGGCGAGGCCCGCGAGCAGCACGACGGCCGAGGCGAAGGCGATGACGCCGCGCCAGAACGGCAGCTCGTAGACGAAGAAGGAGATGTCGAGCCCGAACTGCGGGTCGACCTGGCCGAAGGGCGTGCGGTTCCACCACTGCAGCACCATCTGCCACTGGCCCGCGGCCGTGACGCCCGCGAAGAGGCCGAGCACGGCCGGGATGCCGAGCATCGCGACACGGCGCAGGGGCTCGACGACCTCTTGGTAGCGGTCGAGCTGCGAGTTGAGCTTGGCGTAGACCGGCCGCGAGCGGTACGCGATCTGCAGGCTCGCCCACACCGGCAGGAACATGCCGAGGAAGCCCACGACGAACATGCCGCCCGTGGCGAACCACTGCGTCGTGAGCACGCCCAGGAAGCCCAGCTGGTCGAACCAGAGGATGTCGGTGTACACGTTCGCGAAGACGAAGAACAGCACGACGAGCGCGCCGACGATGGCGGCGCTGATCGCGAGAGTCGCGCGGGAACGGTTGGCGGGCGGCGTTGCGGTGGACGTCACGAGGGTGCTCCCAGAGTCGGCGGGCGTACCGCATCAGACTACTGGCGCGAGTCTTGGAAGTACCCCGGCCGCCGGGCTTGTTCGCCCCTAGCGTTCGCAGCGGGCGAGCTCGCCCAGATCGCCCTCATCGGCGATCGTCTGCAGCACGCCGATGGCCTCGTCGAGGGTGGCGACCGCGAACACCTCGAGATCGCCGGGCACGTTGCCGACGACCTCGTCGCAGTTGCCGACCGGGGCGAGGAACCAGTCGGCGCCGAACCCGACCGCGCCGTGCATCTTCTGCACGATGCCGCCGATCGGCCCGACCGTGCCGTCCGCGCCGATCGTGCCCGTGCCGGCCACCTCGGCCCCGCCCGCGAGCGAGTCGGGCGTGAGCTTGTCGATGATGCCGAGGGCGAACATCATGCCCGCGCTCGGCCCGCCGACGTTCTCGAGCTCGATGTTGACGTCGAAGGGGAAGACGTACTCGCCCGCGATGAGCACGCCGATCACCGGCACGCGCTCCTCGCCCTCGCTCAGCACAGGGGTGACCTCGAGGGTGCGCTCCGAGCCCCCGCGCACGATGCCGATCGACACCGGGTCGGCGGTGCCGTTGGCGGCGATCGCGGCGCGCAGCGCCGTGACATCCCGCACCGGCTCGCCATCGACGGCGAGGATGATGTCGTCGCCGCGCAGGATGCCCTCGGCCGGGCTCTCGGGAAGGGTCTCGACCACGCGCAGCTGGCTCTCGTAGGGCTCGCCGAGCGCGCGGAGCGCGGCGGCGACGGCCTCCTGCTGCGAGTTCTCCATGTCGATGCGGCTCTGCTCGCGGCGGTCTTCCGTGCTGACCCCCGCGGGGAATACGGAGTCGATGGGCACGACCGACTGGCTCGGGTCGAGCCAGGCGCGGATGACGTCGAACCACGACGGCGGCTGGTCGCGGTTGCCGTAGACGTTGACGGTGAGCAGGCTCAGCGAGCCCTCGGTCTCGAAGGTGGGCTCGGAGGGGATCTCGATGAGCGGCACCTCCTCGTCGCCCACGCTCACGGTGCCGAGGGTGTCGAACACCGGCCCGGGCCGCTCGATGACGTAGGGGGTGGGCAGCACGGCGAGGCCGAAGACGCCGAAGAGGGTGAGGGCGAGCAGCAGCCAGCCGA
>LNFD01000304.1 GCA_001464255.1 Actinomycetales bacterium Ga0077552
GGTGTGGGGTCGGTGGTGATTGTAGTGATGCAACCACGCAGCGTAAGTTGCTGCTCGAGCCTCGTCGCTGGCATAGAACTCGTCGTAAGCCCACTCGGCCGCCAGGGTGCGATTGAACCGTTCGACCTTCCCGTTGGTCTGGGGTCGATAGGGGCGGGTTCGACGATGCTTGATCGTCCCGAGTGCGGCGGCGAACTCGCGGGAGCGGTAGCAGGAGCCGTTGTCGGTCATGACCGCTTCCACGGTGATGCCGGCCCGGGCGAAGAACGCTTCAGCTCGTCGCCAGAACCCAGCCGCGGTCTCTTTGCGTTCATCGGCGAGTTGTTCTGAATACGCCAGCCGGCTGAAGTCATCGACGGCGTGATGAAGAAAAGCGTATCCGCGCCCGCCGCGGCCGTGGCCGTCATTGTGTTTGGCGCCCTGCTGACGGCCGAGGAATCGGTGCCCGCCGCCGTGCGGGATTCGGCC
>LNFD01000305.1 GCA_001464255.1 Actinomycetales bacterium Ga0077552
AGTTGCCCGGGGTGAGTCATTTCGTATCGGACTGCTCGGGGCCTGCGCACGGGCAATCCGGTGCTCTGATCGAGGTGGGCCAGCAGCGGCATGCGATAGCGGGCAATAACTCGGCCGACCGTGGAGCGTGGCACTCCCAGGTGGTAGCTGATCCGATGAGGACCCCACCGCCTGGTGAAGCGCAACGCCACGATCCGGCGTTCAAGCCGACGCGAGAGCCTCAACGGTGAGCTCTTCGGCCGCGAGCTGTGATCGGTCAGCGGCAACCCGGCTCGATAACGGGTCGCCCATTTCGAGGCGGTGGCCGGTGAGCATTGAAATCGTTCGGCAGCTCGTCTGACCGGCCAGCCCTGATCAACGATCAGTCGGGCAAGACGAAGCCGCCCCTCTGGGGCGAAGGGCGCGTTAGCGTGAGTCACGAAGACCTCCGGTTTGACGAAGTGAGTGTGGTAACCCACATCGTTCCGGAGGTCTTCGCTACCTCAAACGGCTGGCGCTCGAACCGCTCGACGTCGTCGCGGTGGCACAGCTCGGTGGCCTCGGTCGTGGCGGTCGCCGCGCCCGCCGCGACACCCCCGCGGAACGCCGTGGCGAGGTCGTGACCCTGCGCGAGGCGCAGCACCATCGCGCCGAGGAAGCTGTCGCCCGCCCCGACCGTCGACCGCACGGTGATGAGCGGTGAGGCGAGGCGCGTGGCGCCCTCAGCGGTCACGAGCACGGCGCCGTCGCCGCCCAGCGTGAGGGCGACGATCTCGACCCGGCCGCGGCCGACGAGCTCGCGCGCGGCCTCGACCTTCTCGTCGATCGTCAGGGTGGGGGCGCCGACGAGCTCGCCGAGCTCGCGGCCCGAGGGCTTGACGAGGAAGACGCCCTCGTCGACGGCTTCGGCGAGCGCCGCACCCGAGGCGTCGACGACGCACCGCACGCCGAGCTCGCGGGCGCGCCGGGCCACGCGCGCATAGAAGTCGTCGGGCATGCCGGGCGCGAGCGAGCCGCTCGGCACGACGTAGCCGCCGAGGTGCATGGCCGCCTCGGTGGCGAGCAGGCACTGCCGCCACTCGGGCTCGGTGAGGCTCGGGCCCTGCAGCACGAACCGGAACTGCTTTCCCGTCGAGGTCTCGTCGATCGTGATGTTCTCACGGGTCGACTGCGCGATCGGGATGGCGCGGCCGATGATGCCCTCGGCTTCGAGCAGCTGCCGGTAGGCCTGGCCCGTCGCCCCGCCGACCGCGTAGATCGCCGTCGAGTGGCCGCCGAGCCGCTCGATGACACGACTGACGTTGACGCCCCCACCGCCGGGATCGACGCGGCTCGGCCCGCAGCGCATCTTGTGCTCGGGCATGACCGTCTCGGTCGTCGTGCTCACGTCGAGCGCGGGGTTGACCGTGAGCGTGACGATGGGCGCCGGGTGGGCGGCGGATGCTGCGGGGCTCTGCGCCATGACGTCAGGCTAGACCGGTACCCCGCGCGAGGCGAGGTCGCCCAGGAGCGCATCGCGCAGCTCGTCGTCGACCTGCTCGGTCATGGCCGCGAGCGCGTCGCGCGCCGAGTCGGGCCGGGTCGAGCCGATGACGGGCCAGTAGCCGGGCAGAACGTCGAGCACGGTGGCAAGCGTCAGCCGGTGCACTGAGGCACCGCGCTGCGTCGCCAGGGCGGCCACATGCGGAACGCGCGTGGCCAGCGGCGCCGCGCGGGGGCCGCCGAACGGCGCGTATCCGAAGAAGTCGATGCCCGCCTCGCGGCAGTGCCGGTACTCGGCGAAGCTGTCGACCCCGAGGCCGAGGCGGTTCTGCACCGCGTCGAGCGGGGCGACCGCCAGCGCGCGGTCGATGAGCTCGATCGGGGCGTTCGACAGCCCGACGGTGCGCGCGAGCCCCTCCTCCCGCAGGGCGGCGAGCGTCGCCACCGACTCCTCGAGGTCGTCGACGCGGTCGGCGCGGTGCAGCAGCAGGAGGTCGAGGGGGGCGCCGAGCAGCTCGACGCTGCGGGCGGCGTCGGCGCGTATCCGATCGACACTGCCGTCGGAGTGCCAGGCCGACGCGCCTGCGCGGTAGTGCCCGGCTTTGGTGAGGATCGGGAGGCCGGCGCGGCGCTCGCGGCCCTCGGCGGCGAGCCGCTCGCCCACGCCGTCGTCGTCGAGCCGGGCGTAGGCGCGAGCGGTGTCGAGCGCGACCACACCACTGTCAACGGCCGCGGCGATCACGTCTCGGGCGTTGTGGTCGGTCGCACCCTCGTTGAGCACGAGGGCGGCGATGCCGAGCACGATGCCGGGGCGGTCGAGCGCGGAGGTCACGTCTCCGAGCGTAGGGCTTCGTATTGCTACGGCCACACCTCAGTTCCAGTCCGACCCACCTCCATGCCTGTACACTTGTATAACAATCTGGTACTGTCGCGACGATCAGCAGTCACACCCTCGCAGTGACCCGCGTGCGCGATGCGGTCGATGCGGTGTTGCGTGCCTGCGTCCTGAGCCAGCGCGAAGCGCCCCGAAACTTCGGAATGTGCGACGCGACCGACCCGAGTACAAGGAACCGCCGATGGTGAAACGCCGCTTCCCCCGCCCGAAAGAGCTCGCGCCGCTCATGCGCTTCAAGACGCCCGAGCTCAACGGCAAGAAGCGCCGCCTGCAGAGCGCGCTGACGATCGCCGACCTGCGCACCATCGCGCAACGCCGCACGCCGAAGGCCCCCTTCGACTACACCGAGGGCGCGGCCGAGGCCGAGCTCAGCCTCGGGCGCGCGCGGCAGGCGTTCAGCGACATCGAGTTCCACCCCGCGATCCTGCGCGACGTGAGCCAGGTCGACACCGGGTGGGAGGTGCTGGGCAAGCGGGTCGAGCTACCCTTCGGCATTGCGCCCACGGGTTTCACGCGCATGATGCACACCGAGGGCGAGGTGGCGGGGGCGACGGCAGCGGCCGCGGCGGGCATCCCGTTCTCGCTGTCGACGATGGGCACGACGAGCATCGAGGATGTTCGCGCAGTGGCCCCCGAGGGCCGCAACTGGTTTCAGCTCTACATGTGGAAAGACCGCGAGCGTTCGATGCAGCTCGTCGAGCGCGCGGCAGCCGCGGGCTTCGACACGCTGCTCGTCACGGTCGACGTGCCCGTCGCCGGTGCGCGGCTGCGCGACAAGCGCAACGGCTTCTCGATTCCACCCGCGCTCACCATGGGCACGATCGTCAACGCCATCCCCCGCCCGTGGTGGTGGTGGGACTTCTTGACCACCGAGCCCCTCGCCTTCGCCAGCCTCTCGAGCTGGAACGGCACGGTCGGTGAACTGCTCGACGCCATGTTCGACCCGACCGTCACCTACGACGACCTGCGCTGGATCAAAGAGCAGTGGCCCGGCAAGCTCGTCGTCAAGGGCGTGCAGACGGTCGATGACGCGAAGCGGCTCACCGCCCTGGGCATCGACGGCATCACGCTCTCGAACCACGGCGGTCGGCAGCTCGACCGCGCGCCGATCCCCTTCCACCTGCTGCCCGAGGTCGTGCGCGAGGTCGGCAAAGACACCGAGGTGCACCTCGACACGGGCATCATGTCGGGCGCCGACATCGTCGCTTCGGTGGCGCTCGGTGCGCGCTTCACGCTCATCGGCCGCGCCTACCTCTACGGCTTGATGGCTGGCGGGCGCGAGGGCGTCGACCGTACGATTCAGATTCTGGGCGAGCAGGTCGCCCGCACCATGCGCCTGCTGGGCGTGAGCTCGCTCGACGAGCTCGAGCCGGGCCACGTGACGCAGTTGCAGCGGCTGATGCCGCGCGGCTGAGCGTCGCCCGCGGGCCGGGCCCCGTCGCGACGCCGTGGTGGTCGCCGCGGCGGGGCTCTCTCAAGCGAGCAGGCCCGGAACGAGCGACGCGACGGTCACCCCGTGCACGACGGCGATGCCGAGGTTCGAGAGCACGACGGGGTTGCGCAGGGCATCCTGCACCAGCACCGCCGTCAGCACCTTGTAGACGATCTGCACGGCGAGCAGCGCGACCGCGGCGGCTTCGACGGCGACGGAGGGCCCGACGGTCGCGACGACCGCGAGCAGGGCGATCGAGGCGGTGAGGATCGCGACGTAGATCGCGAGCAGGATGTCGCGCGCGGGCGTGCGCTCGCCCCAGGCCCGCGCGATCCAGGGCGCGCGGGCCGCGAGCGAGCCGACGACCGGCATGAGCACGACGATGTTGAGCAGCAGCGAGACGATGAGCACGCGGTCACGCCTCCTGCGGGTGCCGCTGGTCGGTCGCCGACACGAACGGGGCGATCACCTCGTCGAGCCACGTCATGAGCTCGCGCTGGCGCTCGGGCTCGTAGGTGACCTGCTCGGCCCGCGTGAGCACGCCGATCTCGATGTAAGCGCCGTTGAGGTCGGCGAAGGTGTCGCCGAGCGCGAGCTCGACGGCGTGCCGACCGGTGATGCGCGCGGTCGTCGCCTTGGGGTGCAGGGCCATGACGGGCATGATCCAGCGCCATACCCAGTAGCGGAACGCCGACATATCGCGCACGAGGCCCGTGCGCACCGTGAGCCCGGGGTCGTAGATGGTGAGGCGGCGGCCCGTCGCGGCGAGACGCTCGGCCCAGACGTGCGCGGCGGTGACGAGGGCGAGCTTGCTCGAGGCGTAGGCGATGCCGCCGCGCTCGCGCCCCGTCGCTTCGGTCGGCGCCTCGGTCGGATCCGCCGTCGCGAGCGCGGCGGGCGCCTGCCACTGCGGATCGGGGATGAGGTTGAACGACTGCTTCTTGCCGCGGTGCGTCGACGAGCCCATGACGACGACGTGGCCCGCGGGTGCGAGCATCGGCTCGAGCCCCGTCACGAGCAGGTGCTGCGCGATGACGTTGATCGTGAAGGTGCGCTCGTGGCCCTGGGCGCCGAGCGTCGCGCGCGACATGAACTGGGTGCCGGCGTTGAGCAGGGCGGCGTCGATGGGCGCGATCGTGCCGGCATCGATGAGCGCGCGCACCTCGGCGAGCGCCGCCTGCACCGACGCCAGGTCGGCGAGGTCGACGCTCACGCCGTGAGCGGTGAGGCCCACGGCGCGCGCCTGGTCGAGCGCGGCATCCAGCGCCGTCGCATTGCGGGCGAGGAGGACGAGGGTCGGGCGGGCCGGGTGCCGCAGCAGGGCGCGTAGCATGCCCGCGCCGATGCCGCTCGTCGGGCCCGTGAGCAGGACGGTGGGCCGAGTGATGTCATGAACTGTCATGACGGCAAAGTACGTGATGTCATGATATGACACAAGAGTAGGATCGACGGCATGCCCCGCTGGCCTGAGGACTCGCGCACGCGGCTCGTCGTCGCCGCGATGAGCCTCTTCGGCGAGCGCGGCTACGCGGCCACGACGGTCGACGAGATCGCGGCCCGCGCGGGCGTCACGGCGCGCACGTTCTTCCGGCACTTCCGCGACAAGGAGGAGGTGCTGTTCTCCGACGACGATTCGCTCATGCCGCACCTCATCGCCACGATCGCCGAGCCGACCGGCCCGGTCGCCGCCGAGTCGCTCATGAGCCGCGCGCTCTCGTCGCTCGCCGAGGTCATGCAGCCCGAGCGCGAGGCGCTGCGCGCCCGCCAGCGCATCATCGACACCGAGGTCTCGCTCGCCGGCCGCGAGCTCGCCAAGCAGGCGCTCTGGCAGCGGGCCGTCACGACGACGCTCATCGAGCGCGGCTTCGCCGAGGAGCACGCCGAGGTGCTCTCGGCCATCGGCTTCGCCCTCTTCGTGCGCGAGCTGCACGCCTGGCTCGCCGACGACGACGGCCCCGACCTCGCGCACCGGGTGCGGGATGCCCTGCCACGCGTGCGCACCGTGCTCGACGTCGTCAGCGCGCGCTGAGAGTCCGGCAGGCCGCCCCGCGCCCGCGTCGTAGTCTCGACGCATGCAGTACTGCGTCTTCACCGAGCCCCAGCAGGGCGCCAGCTACGACACGATCGTCGCCCACGCGCAGCGCGCCGAAGCCCTCGGCTTCCACGCCTGGTTCCGCAGCGACCACTACCTCGTCATGGGCGACGGCGACGGCCTGCCCGGCCCGACCGATGCCTGGACGACCCTCGCCGGGCTCGCCCGCGAGACGAGCACGATCCGCCTCGGCACGCTCGTCAGCTCGGCCACCCACCGCCACCCCGGAATCCTCGCCGTGCAGGTCGCGCAGGTCGACCAGATGTCGGGAGGCCGCGTCGAGTTCGGCCTCGGCACCGGCTGGTACGCGCGCGAGCACGAGGCCTTCGGCATCCCCTTCCCCGAGAAGCGGTTCGGGATGCTCGAGGAGCAGCTTGCCATCGTGACGGGCTACTGGGCCACCCCCGACGGCGCCACCTACTCGTTCGAGGGCGACCACTACCGGCTCGTCGACGTGCCCGCCCTGCCCAAGATCGTGCAGGAGCGCATGCCCGTCATCGTGGGCGGCGGCGGACCGCGCAAGACACCCCAGCTGGCTGCGCGGTACGCGACCGAGTTCAACATCGGGTTCCGCACGCTCGAGGGCTTCGCCGAGGTGCTCGCGAACGTGCGCGCGATCTGCGAGGAAGAAGAGCGCGACCCCGCGACGCTGAGCATGTCGGCCGCCTGGCCCACCGTCGTCGGCCGCGACGCCGCCGAGCTCGCGCGGCGCTGCGCCGCGGTCGGCATCGACCCGGCGAGCGACCACGGCGAGCGTCTCGTCGGCACTCCTGCCGAGGTCGTCGACCGGCTCGGCGCCCTGCGCGAGCTCGGCGTCGACCGCGTCTACCTGCAGACGGTCGACATGACCGACCTCGAGCACCTCGACCTCATCGCGGCCGACGTGCTGCCGCAGCTGACGTGACTGGAGCATCCATGACCCCCACCGCATTCGGCGCCGCCGCCGACTGGACCCGCCGCCACGTCGAGGCGGGCCGCTTGCCCGTCGCCGTGCTCGGCATCGTCGACGCCTCGGGCGTGATCGACATCGCCGCGTTCGGCACCGACCCGGTCAGCGGCCGCACCGCCCACGTCGACGACCGCTTCGCCCTCTATTCGGTGACGAAACCACTCGTCGCCCTCACGGCGATGCGCGCCGTCGAGCGCGGACTGCTCACGACCGAGACGCCGCTGCGGGATGCCCTGCCGGGCTTCGTCAGCCCCGAGGTCACCCTCGCCCACCTCACGAGCCACACCTCCGGGGTCGCCGAGCTGACGCTCGAGGGCGGCGGCTCGACCCGCACGCACGGCGACGCGACGACGCTGCGCGAGGGTATCGAGCGGGCTCCGCTCGAGTTCGCGCCCGGCACCGCGCGGCGGTACACGAACATCACGTGGGCGGGCGTGACGGCGCTCGTCGAGCACGCCACGGGCCGCGCGTTCGAGGACGAGTTCGCCGACCTCGCCGCCGCGATCGGCGCCGAGGGCCTCTCGTTCGACACCGACGACGTGCACCACGTGCACGGCGCCGAGCGCTACGCGCACGACGTCGCCGGGCTGCGCGCCCTGCGGCACCCCGCGGCGGGCGCCGCCGCCCGGGCCTCCGACCTGCTCGCCCTCGGCCGCTCGCTCATCGCCGGCGACGACGCCGTCGTGCACCGCATCACGCTCGAGGCGATGCTGCGGCCCCGCACGAGCGGCCTGCCCGTCATCGACCCCAACCGCGCGCGGCACCCGGAGGACTTCGGCATCGGCTTCAACCTGCCCCACCGTCCGAGCCTGCTCGACCACAGCACCTTCGGCCACGAAGGCTGGTGCCGCTCGCAGTTCTGGGTCTCGCGCCACACCGGCCGCGGCGTCGTGCTGCTCACCAACCGCCTCGACACGGGCGAGCCCGACGTCGGCGTCGACATCGACCAGCTGCTGAACGCGGCGTTCGCGGGCCGATGAGCAGCCAGCCTCCGCACATCATCGTGCTCCCGGGCGGCGGCTACGCCTTCCGCGCCGACCACGAGGGCGAGCCCGTCGCCGAGTGGCTGCGCTCGCTCGGCCTCGAGTCGAGCGTGCTTGCCTACCCCGTGCAGACCCGGCACCCCGGCCCGATCGAGGCGGTGCGGATGCGCGTCGCCGAGCTGCGCGCCGCGGGCGTCGAGCGGCTCGGCATCCTGGGCTTCTCGGCCGGGGGCCACCTCGCGGGCCACGCCGCCGCGCTCGGCCTCGTCGATCTGGCGGTGCTCTGCTATCCGGTCGTCTCGATGCTCACGCCCACGCACGGGGGCTCGCGGCGCGAGCTGCTCGGGCGCTGGGCCACCCCGTGGGCGCGCGCCGCGACCTCGGTCGAGCGGCTCGTGACGCCGCGCATGCCCCCGACCTTCGTGTGGCACACGGCGGAGGACGCCTCGGTGCCGCTCGAGCATCCCTACCTGCTGGCGCAGGCGCTCGCCCGCCACGGCGTGCCGCACGCGCTGCACGTCTACCCCCGCGGCCGCCACGGCCTCGGCCTCGTGACGGGCATCGAGGGCGGCGAGCACGCCGGTATCGCCGCGCACTGGACGCGCGACTGCGCGGAGTGGTTGCGCGAACTCGAGTGGGTCGACTGACCTAGCCGCGCACGCGGTCGGCGAGCCACCGCAGCGCGTCGTCGGCGCCGTGGTGCTCGGCCGCGAGCGACGAGATGTGGCTCTCGCCCTCGACCCGCCAGCGCTCGGCCGTCGAGATGTGCGCGGCGAGCCACGCCGAGTGGCTCGGCGGCACGACGTGGTCGTCGGCCCCGTGCGCGAGCAGCACGGGCGCGATGATCGCCCCGAGGTCGACGCCCCACGGCGTGACATAGGCGAGGTCGTCGTCGATGAGGGCGTCGAGCCCTGAGGCCATGCCCGCCGCGGCGACCTCGCCGAGCCAGCCCCATGGTCCGCTGAGCGCCGTCCAGTCGTCGGCGGTGAAGTCGATGGGGGCGTCAGCATGCTCCTGCTCGTGTGCCCGCTTGCCCTCGATACCCGCGGCCGCGGCGCGTAGCGAGGCGTGGCTCGTCGGCCCCATGCCCGCGAACCAGTCGAGACCCTCGGCGTCGAACGGCGCGAGGCCGCCGAGGCTCACGGCGGCGATGACGCGCGCGGGTTGCCGTGCGGCGCACGCGAGCGCGTGCGGCCCGCCGCCGGAGTGCCCGACGACGGCGAAGCGCTCGAGATCGAGCGCATCGGCGAGCGCCGCGGCGTCGGTCGCCACGCTCGCGACCGTGCGGCCCGGGTGCGCGGTCGAGCCGCCGTAGCCCGGGCGGTCGAACGACACCCAGCGCAGGCCGAGCTCGGCGGCGAGCGCGAAGAGAGGCTTCGGCGGCGTGCCGACGTTGGGCGTGCCGTGGTGCCACATGACGGCCACGCCGTCGCCCTCGCACTCGTAGCCGTGCAGCGTGCGCCCGTCGGCGAGGGTGAGGTCGAACTCGTGGATCTCCACGGCGCTGGTCTCGCTCACGGCAGCGGCCCCAGCAGGTCGGCGGCGACGGTGCCGTGCACGGCCTCGGTGTCGCTCGGGTGGTAGATGCCCGCGAGCACGTCGCGCTGCAGCCGGCTGAGCTCGGCCGACCAGCGGTAGGCGCCTCCGCCCGCGATGCGCATCGCCTGGTCGACGACGTGCCGCGCCGTCTCGACGCTGCGGTGCTTGAGGCCCGCCAGGTCGCGGAACCACCGCACACCCCGGTCGACGCCCTGGTCGCGATCGCGCGCGACCGCCTGCAGCTGGGGTGCCAGCGCGTCGAGGGCGAGCGCAGCATCCGCGATGCGCCAGCGGATGTCGGGGTCGTGCGCCAGCGGCGCTCCCCCGGCGCGCAGGCTCGTGCGCCGGTGGGCGCTCTCGACCGCGAGCTCGAGCGCGCGGTCGGCGATACCGGCGTAGACGCTCGCGATGAGGGTGTGGAAGTTGGCGGCGATCGCGAGCGTGTAGACGTCGCCGCTCGGTCCGACCGGCAGGATGCGAGCCACGCGCTCGTCAGCCACCACCGCGCCGTCGAGGCGGGTCGTGTGACTCTGGGTCGCGCGCATGCCGAGGGTGTTCCAGTCGGGGGTGATCTCGATGCCCGGAGTCTCGCGGGTGAGGAACCCGTGCACGATGCTCGGCTCCGAGCCGTCGGCGGGGTCGTGCCGGCCGAGCACGCCGAGCCGCGTCCACGCGGGCGAGAGGGTCGTGAAGATCTTCGTGCCCGTGAACGCCCAGCCGCCGTCGACCCTGTCGACCCGGGTGAGCGAGTCGCTCATGACCCGGTCATTGCCGGCCTCGCTGATCGCGAAGGCGAAGAGCTCGCCGCGCTCGGCGTCGTCGAGCACCCACTGCAGGCTCGCATCGCCGGTGGCGAGCAGGTCGCGCGCGACGCCCATCCACACGAGGTGCATCGTGAGACCCAGCGCGGTGGCGGGCGCGTGGGCGGCGAGCAGGCGCTGGTCGGCGGATGCCCGCTCGAGGCCGCGCACCCCCAGATACCCCGCGGCGCGCAGCTCGTCGAGATCGTCGGCGAAGAACGCGTTGCGCTCGTCGTAGCCCGGGGCCCGCTCGCGCACCCGCGCGAGCAGGTCGGGGGTCAGTACGCTCGACTCGTCCACACCGCCCACGCTACTCGGGCGCACGGGCTCGACGCCCTCGGCCTCTCGAGTCTTACATCATATGATTGAAGCCCGGGCGAGACCGCCCGAGCGAGCCGGAGGACCCGATGATGCGACCCGACATGTCTGTGCAGCTCTACACCGTGCGCGATCGGCTCGCGGCCGACCCCGAGGGCACGATCGCCGCGCTCGCCGGGCTCGGCTTCACCGCCGTCGAGCCGTACGGGCTGCCCGACCTGCCCGAGGCCGCGCGCGCGGCGATCGCCGCCCACGGGCTCGCGACCCCCACCGCGCACGGGTCGATCCTCAGCCGCACCGACGAGACCCTCGCGGCCGCGAGCGCGCTCGGCGTGCGCACGATCATCGAGCCCTACCAAGACCCGGCGCGCTTCGCCGACCGCGAGTCGGTCGCCGCCGTCGCCGCCGAGCTCACCGCCGCCGCGGCCGCTGCGGCCGCGCACGGCATCGCCGTGGGGTACCACAACCACGATGCCGAGCTGCGGGGCAGCATCGACGGCCTCGCCCCCCTGCTGCTGCTCGCTGAGCTCACCGACCCGAGCGTGGTCTTCGAGCTGGACGCCTACTGGGCGGCGGTCGCGGGCGTCGACGGCGCGGCGATCGCGACCGCGCTCGGCGACCGGCTCGTCGCCGTGCACGTGAAAGACGGCGACCCCGCGGGCGGGGTCGACGCCCAGGTGCCCGCGGGGCTCGGCTCGGTTCCGCTCGCCGCCGTGCTCGCCGCCGCGCCGCACGCCCGCCCCGTCGTCGAGTTCGACATCGTGCCGGGCGAGGGCTTCGAGGCCATCGCCGCCTCGGCCGGGTTCGTCACCGCGCTCGTCGCCGAGGAGGGTGCGCTGTGAACGGCGCAGTGAGCGGGCCCATGGGCGTGGGCGTCATCGGCGCCGGCGTCATCAGCACGCAGTACCTCGACAACCTCAGCCGGGCATCCGATGTCACGGTGCGCATGATCGCCGACCTCGACCTCGACCGCGCCCGGGCGCGCGCCGACGAGTACGACGTCGCGGGCGCGGGCTCGGTCGACGAGCTGCTCGCGCGCGACGACATCGACATCGTGCTCAACCTGACCATCCCCGCCGTGCACGCGAGCGTCGCGACCGCGTGCGTCGAGGCGGGCAAGCACGTCTGGACGGAGAAGCCCTTCGCGCTCGACCGCGTCGAGGGCCAGCGGCTGCTCGACCTCGCCACCCAGCGCGGACTGCGCGTGGCGTGCGCCCCCGACACCGTGCTCGGGCCGGGCGTGCAGACCGCACGGCGCCTGCTCGAGCAGGGCGCGATCGGTGAGCCCGTGAGCGCGCTCACGATGTTCCAGGTCTCGGGCCCCGAGGCCTGGCACCCGAGCCCCGAGTTCCTCTACGCGCGCGGCGGCGGGCCGCTCTTCGCAGCTGCTGGGCCCGATCACCCGTGTGGATGCTCGCGGAACCCGCGCGCGCACCGAGCGCATCATCGGCTCGGGCCCCAAGGCCGGCACGCGCTTCCCCGTCGAGGTGCCGACCAACGTCGCCGCCCTGTACGAGACGGTCGCAGGACACGTCGCGCAGAGCACCTTCAGCTTCGAGTCGCCCCGACCCCGCGTCGGCGTCGTCGAGATCACGGGTACCGAGGGCACGCTCGTGCTGCCCGACCCGAACATGTTCGACGGCGAGATCAGCATCTGGCGTGCGGGCATGATGCCCGACGACGAGCCCGAGCGGCACGCGACCACGGGCCACGGCATGACGCGCGGCCTCGGCGTCGTCGAGCTCGCGCGGGCCATCCGCGCGGGCGTACCCGAGCGCGCGAGCGGCGAGCTCGCCCTGCACGTGCTCGACATCATGCAGAGCACCGAGGAGTCGGCCGCCGCGGGCGAGCCGATCGCGCTCGTGACCACCGCGAGCCCCGCGGCCGCGATGCCCGAGGGCTTCGACCCGTGGGGGGCGACGCTGTGAGTGCTGCTGTCGCCGCTGCACTCGTCGGTGGTGGATTTATGGGCCAGGTGCACGCGCACGCACTGCGCGCCGCGGGCATCCCGATCGTCGGGGTCGCCTCGTCGTCGCCGGAGAGCGCCACCCGCGCCGCCGAGCGCCTCGGCATCGCCCGCGCCTACGCCGACATCGACGAGCTGCTCGCCGACGAGGCCGTGACGCTCGTGCACGTGCTCACCCCCAACGCGACGCACGCCGCGCTCGCCACCCGCGCGCTCGACTCCGGTCGGCACGTCGTGTGCGAGAAGCCGCTCGCGACGACCGCGGCTGACGCCTCCGCGCTCGCGAGCCGGGCATCCGGCACCGGCCTCATCCCGGCCGTGCCCTTCGTCTACCGGTTCCACCCCATGGTGCGCGCCGCCCGCGAGCGCATCGCGCGCGGCGAGACGGGCCGCCTGCTCTCGGTGCAGGGCGCCTACTTGCAAGACTGGTTGCTCGCCGCCGACGACGACAACTGGCGCGTCGACGCCGGCCAGGGCGGCGCCTCGCGCGCCTTCGCCGACATCGGCAGCCACCTGTGCGACCTGCTCGAGTTCATCGCCGGCGAGCGCATCACGCGGCTCGTCGCCCGCACGCGCACGGTGCACGCCGAGCGCGGTGGCCACGCGGTCGAGACCGAAGACCTGGTCGGGATGCTCGCCGAGCTGCAGGGCGGCGCCCTCGTGAGCCTGCTCGTGTCGCAAGTGGCGCCCGGCCGCAAGAACGGCCTCGTGCTCGAGCTGCACGGCGAAGGCGAGAGCCTGCGCTTCGAGCAGGAGCGGCCGGAGGAGCTGTGGATCGGCCGGCGGCGCGAGAGCCTGCTGCAGCTGCGCAACCCCGACGAGCTGCAGGGCGACGCCGCGCGGTTGAGCACGCTCCCGGCCGGGCATCCGCTCGGATACCAGGATGCATTCACGGCGTTCGTCGCCGACACGGCCCGCTCGATCACCGAGGGCGCGCCCGTCGCCGGGCTGCCCGTCTTCGCCGACGGCCTGCGCGCCGCGCGGCTGACCGAGGCCGTTCTCGCATCGGCGACGCTCGGTGCCTGGGTCGAGGTTCCAGCAGAGGAGGAGTCACGATGAGCACGCATCCCGTCACCCTGTTCACCGGCCAGTGGGCCGACCTGACGCTCGAAGAGGTCGCCGAGCTCGCCGCGGGCTGGGGCTACGACGGCCTCGAGATCGCGGCCTCGGGCGAGCACCTCGACGTGCAGCGCCTCGTGGAGGACGACGCGTACCTCGCCGACCGCCGGGCGATCCTCGACCGGCACGGGCTGCAGGTGCACGCGATCTCGCACCACCTCGCGGGGCAGGCCGTGTGCGACGACCCCATCGACTTCCGGCACCAGGCCATCTTGTCGAGCCGCGTGTGGGGCGACGGCGAGGCCGAGGGCGTGCGCCAGCGCGCCGCGACCGAGCTGCAGTACGCCGCGCGCGCCGCCCGGCGCCTCGGCGTCGACACCGTCGTGGGCTTCACGGGCTCGAGCATCTGGCAGTACGTCGCGATGTTCCCGCCCGTGCCCGCGTCGAGGATCGACGAGGGCTACGACGACTTCGCCCGCCGCTGGAACCCCATCCTCGACGTCTTCGACAGCGAGGGCGTGCGCTTCGCCCACGAGGTGCACCCCGGCGAGATCGCCTACGACTACTGGACGAGCCGCCGCGCGCTCGAGGCCATCGACCACCGCGAGGCCTTCGGCTTCAACTGGGATCCGAGCCACATGATGTGGCAGAACATTGACCCGGTGGGCTTCATCGTCGACTTCGCCGACCGCATCTACCACGTCGACTGCAAAGACACGCGGCTGCGGCCGCAGAACGGCCGCGCGGGCGTCATGGGCTCGCACCTCGCGTGGGGCGACCCGCGGCGCGGGTGGGACTTCGTCTCGACCGGGCACGGCGACGTGCCGTGGGAGGACTCGTTCCGCGCTCTCAAGGCGATCGGCTACACCGGCCCGATCTCGATCGAGTGGGAGGACGCGGGCATGAGCCGCCTGCACGGCGCCGCCGAGGCCGTGCAGTTCGTGCGCTCGCTGCTGTGGGATCTTCCCGAGCAGTCGTTCGACGCGGCCTTCTCGAACCAGAGCTGAGCCGCCCGTGATCGCCGCCGCACCGACCACGCAGCGCGCGATCGACCTCGTCGCGATGGCCCACGACGCGAGCCACTACCTGCTGCGCCCGCACACCGTCGCGACGCCGACCTCGATCGCTCAGGTGGCCGAGCTGCTCGCCGAGGCGACGCGCTCGGGCCGACCGCTCACGTTCCGCTCGGGCGGCACGAGCCTTTCGGGGCAGGGCGTCACCGACCAGCTGCTCGTCGACACGCGCGCGGGCTTCCGCGGCATCGAGGTGCTCGACGGCGGCGAGCGCGTGCGCGTGCAGCCCGGCGCGACCGTGCGCCAGGTCAACGCCCGACTCGCGCGGCACGGCCGCCGACTCGGCCCCGACCCGGCGAGCGAGATCGCCTGCACGATCGGCGGGGTCATCGCCAACAACTCGAGCGGCATGGCGTGCGGCATCGAGCAGAACACCTACCGCACGCTCGAATCGATGATCGTCGTGCTCGCGAGCGGGGCGACGATCGACTCCGCTGCCGCCGATGCGGACGAGCGGCTGCGGGCGGCCGCCCCCGAGCTGTGGGCCGGGCTGTCGGCCCTGCGGGCGCGGGTGCTGGCCGACGGGGAGTCGGTGGCGAGCATCCGGCGCCTGTTCGCGATGAAGAACACGATGGGCTACGGCCTCAACGCGCTGCTCGACCACGAGCGGCCGATCGACCTGCTTGTGCGGCTCATGATCGGCAGCGAGGGCACGCTCGGCTGGGTGGGCGAGGCGGTGTTCCGCACCGTGCCGGTCGCGCCGCTCGTCGCGACGGGGCTGCTCGTCTTCCCGACCCTGGCGGCGGCGACCGCAGCGCTTCCCGCGCTCGTCGACGCGGGGCTCGCAACGATCGAGCTCATGGACGCCACGTCGTTGCGCGTCGCGCAGACCCTCGGCGACGCGCCCGAGGCGATCACCGCTCTCACGATCGACCGGCATGCGGCCCTGCTCATCGAGGTGCATGCGGCGACGGATGCGGAGCTCGCCCTCGGCCTCGCCGCCGCCGACCGGGCCATCGCCGGGCTGCCGCTCGCCGCCCCCTTCGCGTTCTCGCGCGAGCCCGCCGCGCGCGCCGCGCTGTGGCACGTGCGCAAGGGCCTCTACCCCGCGGTCGCCGAGGCCCGCCCGAGCGGCACGACGGCGCTGCTCGAAGACGTCGCCGTGCCCGTGGCGAACCTGCTGCCGACGTGCGAGGCGCTCGAGGCGCTGTTCGATCGGCACGGCTACGAGAGCGCGGTGATCTTCGGGCACGCGAAAGACGGCAACATCCACTTCCTGCTCACCGAGCGCTTCGACACCCCGGAGGGCGTCGCGCGCTACGCCGCCGTGACGGAGGAGATCGTCGAGCTCGTGCTCGCGCAGGGCGGCACGCTCAAGGCCGAGCACGGCACGGGCCGCATCATGGCGCCGTTCGTCGAGCGGCAGTACGGCGCTGAGCTCACCGCGGTCATGCGCGAGCTCAAGCGGCTGTGCGACCCGGCGGGCGTGCTCAACCCGGGCGTCATCATCACCGACGACGATCAGGCGCACCTCAGGCACCTGAAGACCACGCCGACCGTCGAGGCCGAGGTCGACCGCTGCGTCGAGTGCGGCTACTGCGAGCCGACCTGCCCGAGCCGCACCCTCACCCTCACGCCGCGGCAGCGCATCGTCGTGCGGCGCGAGCTCGCCGCGGCCGAGGCGCGGGGCGACGCCGCCCTCGTCGCGGCGCTGCTCGTCGACGAGCCCTACGAGAGCGTGCAGACGTGCGCCGTCGACGGGATGTGCGGCATCGCCTGCCCCGTCTCGATCAACACCGGCGACCTCGTGCGGCGCCTGCGCTCCGAGACCCGCACGCCCGGTCGCGGAGTATGGAACGCCGCCGCCGATCGCTGGGATGCCACGACCCGCACCGCCTCCGCCGCCCTGACCGTCGCGGATGCCCTGCCGACGCCGCTCGTCCGCGCGGCGAGCTCGGCCGCGCGCGCGGTGCTCGGCGCCGACGTCGTGCCGCGCTACGAGGCGGGCCTGCCGCGGGGCGGGGCTCGCCGCTCGCGCCTGCTCGAGGTCTCGCCGGTCGTGCGCGTCGCGGCTCCCGTCGCGGCGGCGCAGTACGCGGCGATCTACCTGTCGGCGTGCGTGGGCACGATGTTCGGGCCGGAGGGCGGTGATGCGGGCGGCGGCGCGACCGCCGCGTTCCTCACCCTGTGCGAGCGCGCCGGGGTCACGCTGCTCGTGCCCGAGGGCATCGACAGCCTGTGCTGCGGCACGCCTTGGAAGTCGAAGGGTCACACCGCCGGCCACACCGCGATGCGCGACAGCGTGCGCGACGCTGTCGAGGCGCTCGGCCCCACCGCCGCCGGGCTGCCGATCGTGAGCGACGCGGCCTCATGCACCGAGGGCTTCGCAGGGCTGCTGGCCGGCCCCTCGGGTCGCGTGATCGACGCCGTGACCTTCGCCGCCGAGACCCTGCTGCCCCGGCTGACGGTGCTGGAGCGGCAGGGGCGCGTGGCCGTGCATCCGACCTGCTCGACGCAGGCGCTCGGCGCGACCGAGGCGCTCGTCGCGATCGCGCGCGCGGTCGCCGACGAGGCGGTCGTGCCCGAGGCCTGGGGATGCTGCGCCTTCGCGGGCGACCGCGGCATGCTGCATCCCGAGCTCACGGCGGCGGCCACGGCCGACGAGGTGCGCGACCTCGATCGGCTGCGGCGCGAGGGCGGAGACTTCGCCCACGCCGTGAGCGCCAACCGCACGTGCGAGATCGGCATGAGCCGCGCGACGGGCCTGCCCTACCGGCACGTGCTCGAGCTGCTCGAGCGCGCGACGCGCCCCGCGACCCAGCCCTAGCGCGGCGGCGCGACCCGCTGCCGCTGCTCGCCGAGCCCGTCGATGCCGAGCCGCATGACATCGCCCACCTGCAGGTAGGTCGGCGGCGTCATGCCGAGCCCGACCCCGGGCGGCGTGCCCGTGTTGATGAGGTCGCCGGGCTCGAGCACGAGGAACTGGCTCAGGTAGTGCACGATCACGAACGGGTCGAAGATCATCGTCGAGGTCGAGCCCGTCTGCCGCCGCTGTCCGTTGACGTCGAGCCACATGCCCAGCTGCATGACGTCGTCGAGCTCGTCGGGCGTCGCCAGCCACGGCCCGGCCGGGTTGAAGGTCTCGGCCGATTTGCCCTTCGCCCACTGGCCGCCGCGCTCGATCTGGAACGCCCGCTCGCTCACGTCGTTGACGACGACGTAGCCGGCGATGTGCTTCTTGGCCTGTTCCGGCGAGTCGAGATAGCTCGTGCGCGCACCGATGACGATGCCGAGCTCGACCTCCCAGTCGAGCTTCGTGGCGCCGCGCGGCATGATCACGTCGTCGTCGGGCCCGACGAGGGTGTTCGGGCTCTTCGTGAACAGGATCGGCTCGTCGGGCACGGCCATGCCCGATTCCGCGGCGTGATCCGAGTAGTTGAGCCCGATGCACAGGATCTGGTGCGGGCGCGCGATCGGCGCCCCCACCCGCTCCACGGCTCCGTCGGCCCCGACGAAGGGATGCACGGCGCCGGCCGCGATGCGCTCAGCGACGACCTGCTCGAGACGGAGCATCCCGCCCCCCGTCGCCGTCGCGCCGAAGAAGCGCTCGTCGAAGTCGGGCACGACATCGGAGACGTCGACGTAGTGGTCGTCGTCGACGCGCACGACGGGCCGCTCGTGGCCCGCGGGGCCGAGGCGCATGAGTTTCATCGCAGTACCTTCCATTCCGAAGTTGTGGAAGCGGGGCCGGACTGCGCGCGGCCCCCCTTCCGAAGTTGTGGAAGCAGGGCCGCGGTGCGCGCGGCTCCCATTCCGAAGTTGTGGAAGCGGGGCCGACTCGCGCGCGGCTCCCCTTCCGAAGTTGTGGAAGCGGATCAGTAGGTGGCGCGGCCGCCGCTGATGTCGTAGACCGCGCCGGTCGAGAAGCTGACGCGATCGGAGGTAAGCCAGGCGATGAGCTCGGCGACCTCGTCGGCGCGGCCGACCCGCTTCATGGGGATGAGGTCGGTGATGTACTGCAGCACCCCCGGGTCGGTCTTCGCGTTCATGGGGGTGTCGATGACAGCAGGCGCGATGACGTTGACGAGCACGCCCGTCTGCGCGAGCTCCTTGCCCACCGACTTCGTCAGCGCGATCACGGCCCCCTTGGTCGCCGAGTAGGCGGCGAGGTTCGGGTTGCCGTCCTTCCCCGCCATCGAAGCGAGGTTGACGATGCGCCCCCAGCCCGCCGCGACCATGCCCGGCGCGAACGCGCGGATGGTCGCGACCGTGCCGAGCAGGTTCACGTCGATCGTGCGCCGCCACTCGTCGGCCGTCGTCTCGACGAGGGGCTTGTTCGGCCCGACGATGCCCGCGCAGTTGACGAGGATGTCGACGGGGCCGACCGCCGCGGCGAGCGCCTGCACGGCCGCGTCGTCCGCGATGTCGACCTGGTGGTCTGCTTCCGACGA
>LNFD01000306.1 GCA_001464255.1 Actinomycetales bacterium Ga0077552
GCTAGAAGAGCGCGAGCCGCAGCACCGTCGCGGCCACGAGGGCCGCGCCGACGAGCGCGATGAGAAGGGCCTGGCGGCGCTGCTGATCGGCCCGACGGGCGCTCAGCATTATCCAGGCGAGCGCCGCGCCGACCACGAGCCCTCCGACGTGCGACTGCCATGAGACGCCGGGGATGAGGAAGCCGAGCGCGAGATTGATGGCGATGATCACCACGAGCTGCACGTTGCGGCCCCCGAGCCGGCGCTGAATGACGAAGAACGCGCCGAGCAGCCCGAAGATCGCGCCCGACGCCCCGACCACGACCGTGAGGGGGGCGAGCCAGAGCACGGCGACCGAGCCGCCGAGCGCCGACAGCACGTACACCGCGGCGAATCGCGCCCGGCCGATGAGGCTCTCGAGCAGCGGGCCGAGCACCCACAGCGAGTACATGTTGAAGATGATGTGGAAGATCGAGCTGTCGCTGTGCACGAGGGCGACGGTGAGCATGCGCCACGGCTCGATCGCCGTGAGCGGCGGGAAGTAGGCGAGCGCGCTCGTGACCGCGCCCTGCGTCACCCACTGCAGGGCGAAGACGACGAGCGTCAGGCACAGGATGCTGTAGCTCACCACCGGCACGCGGCTGCCGGGCCGGAAGGCCCGCACGAGCGCAGACGGCCGCTTCGGCAGCGCGGCGCGCGCGGCCGCGATGCACTCAGGGCACTGCACCCCGACGGCTGCCGGAGTCTGGCACTCGGGGCAGATCGCGCGGTCGCACCGCTGGCACCGCACCGCACTGGGGCGGTCGGGATGCCGATAACAGACGCGGGCACCCGCCCCGGGGCGGGGCGCACCCGCCTGGGGGTCGGTCACGCGACCTCGACGACCTCGATGCTCGAGATGACGACGTCGTCGAGCGGCTTGTCGTTGGCGTTCGTCGGCACGGCCTCGATGGCCTTCACGACGGCCTTCGAGTCGTCGTCGGCGACGACACCGAAGATCGTGTGGTTGCCGTTGAGCCACGGCGTCGCCACCGTCGTGATGAAGAACTGCGAGCCGTTCGTGCCGCGGCCGCCGCGCTTTCCGGCGTTGGCCATCGCGAGCAGGAAGGGCTCGCTGAACTGCAGCTCGGGGTGGATCTCGTCGTCGAACTCGTAGCCCGGCCCTCCGATGCCCTGGCCGAGCGGGTCGCCGCCCTGCAGCATGAAGTCGGTGATGATGCGGTGGAAGATGACGCCGTTGTAGAGCGGCTCGGTCGTCTTCTGCCCCGTGGCGGGGTGCGTCCACTCCTGCGTGCCGGTCGCGAGACCGACGAAGTTGCGCACGGTCTTCGGCGCGTGGTTGCCGAACAGGTTGACGACGATGTCGCCCTTGTTCGTGTGGATGGTAGCGACGGCGGTGTGGATCGACATGCGCCCATTCTGGCATGGAGCGCCCTGGCCTCTTCCTGAGCATTCGAGGCGCATCAGTTGGGTGACGGCCGGGTTGGTGCCAGGATGGGAACTCGCCGATCGCCGATGCAGGAGGACCTCATGGAACTGTCACGCAAGCGCCAGCGCGAACTCAAGAAGCTGCGCCGCCAGGCCGGCGACGTGTGGGACGAGCAGCGCGAGGTTCTCGAGCGCGCTGCGAGCATCCTGCGGGATGCCAGCCGTCAGGCCGCATCGGTCGCGCGGGAGGATGTCGCCCCGCGCGTGCGCGACACCTACGAGAAGCGCATCGTTCCCGGCGTCGAAGCGGGCGTCGGCTCGGTGCGGCACGCGGCCTCGGCCACGCGCGACCGCTTCGTCGACGACGTCATGCCCGCCGTCTCGGGGGCGATCGGGTCGGCCATCGCGGTACTCGATGTCGCGCGCGACAAGCGCATCCGCGACGCCATCCGCCAGGTGTCGGCCTCGGGCCGCGACCTCGCGACGCGCGCGGGGCAGAAGGTCGGCATCATCGAGGTCAAGCCCGCACCGGGCCCCGGCCGCTACATCCTCATCGGCCTCGGCGTCGTCGCGACCGCGGCGATCGCCTACGCCGCCTGGCAGACGCTGCGCGCCGACGACGACCTCTGGGTCGAGGAGGTCGACCCCGACGCCGAGGCCGTCGCTCCGACGGACTGATCCCAGTGCTCGGCGGCGCTCACGAGCGTGAGGGCGACGACGCAGGCGACGATGCCCAGAATGATCGACGACATGAGGTCAGCTCTCTGACCCGTCTTGTCGCTGTCCGGGTACGGGATTCCTCGTCCGGCGGCCCGGGATCGGGCGCTACGTGGAAGCAATGGAGCGTTGCGGGAACAGGCGACAACGGGTTGAGAGGCTGGTTTCCGCGTGGGATCAGGGCACTCGCGGGAATGCCGAGTCCGAGGGCGAGGCCGACGACCCTCTGATCGGTGCGTCAGCGGAACCAAAGAAACGACCTCGAACACGACTCACTGACACCGAAGTGGACGCTATGCGAACAGCCCGCGCACAAGGCATCAGCGTGACTGCCCTCGCTCGACAGTTCGGAGTGCATCGCGGAACTGTGTGGGCGAGAACAAGCCCACACACATGACATCACCTGGCAAGGCTGAGATCAACGGACACCCGCTGCGTCCAGACGCCGGAGAAGCAGAGATGCAAGCGCCAGATAGTCGAGCGCCTCGTCGGGTGTATCGCCAGTATCGATCTCATGGCCCCGCGGGTTCCGGATGCCCGCAGCCGCTCCGGCGAAGATGGACTTGTAGCCTCGCTGCTCATCTACCTCAGAGTCCGTGGTTAGCGCGTTGAGTCGGATCTTGGCGT
>LNFD01000307.1 GCA_001464255.1 Actinomycetales bacterium Ga0077552
TCGTGTCGTAGATCGCCGTCATGGCCGTGAACGAGCCGCCGGGGCTGTTGATGTACATGACGATGTCGCGGTCGGGGTCTTGCGACTCGAGCACGAGCAACTGGGCCATGACGTCATCGGCCGAGGCGTCGTCGACCTGCACGCCGAGGAAGATGATGCGGTCTTCGAACAGCTTGGCGTAGGGGTCTTGCCGCTTGTAGCCGTAGGCGGTGCGCTCTTCGAAGCTGGGCAGGATGTAGCGGCTGGTCGGCATCATCGGGTTCGCGGCGCCGAAGGTGGGAAGTTCCATGGGTGCGTCTCTCTCGTCTCTCGGCGCTGCTACTTCTCGCCCGTGCCGCCGCCGCCGACGATGTCGGTGGCCGAGGCGCGGATGTGGTCGACGAAGCCGTAGGCCAGCGCCTCCTCGGCGGTGAACCAGCGGTCGCGGTCACCGTCGGCGTTGACCTGCTCGACGGTCTTGCCCGTCTGAGCCGCCGTGATCTCGGCGAGGCGGTGCTTCATGTCGGTGATGAGCTGCGCCTGGGTCTGGATGTCGCTCGCCGTGCCGCCGAAGCCGCCGTGCGGCTGGTGCAGCAGCACGCGCGCGTTGGGCGTGATGTAGCGCTTGCCCTTCGTGCCCGCGGTCAGCAGCAGCTGGCCCATCGAGGCCGCCATGCCGATGCCGACCGTGACGATGTCGTTGGGCACGAACTGCATCGTGTCGTAGATCGCCATGCCCGCGGTGATCGAGCCGCCGGGCGAGTTGATGTAGAGGAAGATGTCTTTCTCGGGGTCCTCCGCCGCGAGCAGCAGCAGCTTGGCCGCGATCTCGTTGGCGTTCTCGTCGCGCACCTCCGACCCCAGCCAGATGATGCGGTCTTTCAGCAGTCGGTCGAAAACACTGTTCGGCATTGCCGGTTCAGCCATGGGGAGAGCTCCTGTTCGTCTCGTGCTTCGAATCTACCCAAGCGCGAGCGCGCGAACGGCCGTGTTCGCCGTGGGCAGAGCACGAGCCGCCGGCCCGTGGCCGCCGCTACTCCTCGTCGACCGAGATCTCGTAGAACGCGCCGTCGAACGAGGTGACCGTCGAGATGACGAAGCCGCTCGCCGACGAGGTCTCGTAGGCGCAGCGCACCTCCTGGCCGGCGAAGATCTCGATGTCATCCGTGCCGCAGTCGACGACGGGCGTCTCGCCGAGCGGGCCCGACAGCGCGTCGGCGGTCAGGCCCGCGAAGGCCTCGGCCGTCTCGAACGCGCTCTCGGCGGCCGGAGTGGGTGCGGCATCGGAGCCGACCACGTCGAGCACGTAGTTCGAGCCGTCGATGCTCGAGATCGTGACCGTGTAGGCACCCGAGGTCTCGCTCGCCTCGTCGAACGCCGAGCACTCGAGCGAGGTGCCGACGGCGAAGGGCACATCATCGGTGCCGCAGTCGATGTCGACGTCGAAGCCCTGCTCGGCGACCACCCCTTCAGCGGTGAGCGCGAGGTCGGCGGCGTTGATCGTCGCGGGCGCACCGTCGTCGACGCGCTCGGCGCCGGAGGTGTCGATGGCGCCGACGCAGCCGCTGAGCAGCAGCAGCGAGGCGGCGACGAGGGCGGGAGCGAAAGCGCGGGTGCGGGTCATGCGGTGACGCTACTCCTGGCCCGCCCGCGGGGGCAATGAGCAAGAACTACCCGCCCGTACAGTGGTCGAATGGTCTCGTTGCGCGCCGGTACGCCCGCCGATCTGCCCGACGTCGTGGCGATCTGCACCCTCACGGGCGACGACGGCGCCGACGCCTCAGCGCGCTACGACGAGCCCGAGCTGCTCGCGGCGATCTGGGCGGCGCCCCACCTCCTGGCCGACCGTAGCCTGTGCACGATCGTGGTCGATGACGAGGGGCCCGCGGGCTACCTCGTCGCGACCGCCGACACGGCTGCCTTCGAGCGGTGGTGCGAACGGATGTGGTGGCCGACCCTGCGCGCCCGTCACCCCCTGCATGCCCCGCGCCGCGATCGCGACCAGGGTCTCGTGGCGCTGATCCACGCGCCGGAGGCGACCCCCGCATCCATCACCGGCCCGTACCCCGCGCACCTGCACATCAACCTGCTGCCGCGCGTGCAGGGCCGCGGTCTCGGGCGATCGCTCATCGAACGGCTCGCGGACCAGTTGCGCGAACGCGGCGTCGCAGGCGTGCACCTGGGAGTGTCAGGAACGAACACGCCCGCCATCGGCTTCTACGAGCACCTCGGGTTCGCACCCGTGGCCGTAGAGCCCGATGGCGGGCTGATCATGGGGTTGGCGCTGCCCTAGTGGTCGTGACCCTCGTGGTCATCGTGCTCGTGACCGTCGTGGTCGTGACCCGCATGGTCGTCGGTGTCGATCGCCTCGGCGACCGGCGCAACCGCGGCGGCCGTGAACGCGGTCAGGTCGACGGCCTTGCCCTTCGAGTCGACGACCTTCGCCTTGCTGAGGGCGACCGAGAGCGCCTTCGAGCGGGCCACCTCACCGACCATGCCGGGGATCTGGCCGTTCTGGTCGAGCACCTTGATGAACTCGCCCGGCTCCATGCCGTACTGCGCGGCACCCTGGATGAGGTACTGCGTCAGCTCGTCCTGGCTGACCTTGACCTCCTCCTTCTCGGCGAGCGCGTCGAGGAACATCTGGTTGCGGAAGGTCGCGGTGGTCGACTCGGTGACCTCGGCGCGGTGCACGTCGTCCTCGAGCCGGCCCTCGTTCTCGAGGTGGCGGTGCACCTCGCCCTCGACGAGCGAATCGGGCACGGGGATCTCGACCTTCTCGAGCAGCGCGGCGAGCAGCTTGTCGCGCGCCTGCGCACCCTGGCCGAACGACTTCTGCTTGAGCAGCTGCTCGCGCAGGTCGGCCCGCAGCTCGCCGATGGTGTCGAACTGGCTGGCGATCTGGGCGAAGTCGTCGTCGGCCTCGGGCAGCTCGCGCTCCTTGACCGAGATGACGGTGACCTCGATCTGGGCCATCTCGCCCTCGTGGTCGCCGCCGAGCAGCTTCGACTCGAAGGTCGTGGTCTCGCCCGCGGTGAGCGTCTCGACGGCGTCGTCGATGCCGTCGATGAGCTCGCCCGAGCCGAGCTCGTACGAGATCGAGTTCGCGGTGTCGACGGTGGTGCCGCCGACCGTCGCGACGAGGTCGAGCTGCACGAAGTCGCCCTTCGACGCCGGGCGGTCGACCGTCACGAGCGTGCCGAAACGGCTGCGCAGGTTCTCGAGCTCGGCCTCGACCTCGTCAGGAGTGACATCGGTCGCGTCGACCTCGATCTTCAGGCCGTCGTACTTCGGGATCTCGAACTCGGGGCGGACATCCACCTCGACCGTCACGAGCAGATCGCCCGAGAAGTCCTTCTCGCTCGGCCACTCGGCGATGTCGGCCTGAGGCCGGCCGAGGGCGCGCAGGCCCTGCTCGGCGATCGCGGCACGGTAGAAACCGTCGAGGCCCTCGCTGACGGCGTGGTTGAGCACCTCGGCACGGCCGACGCGCTGGTCGATGATGGGCGGCGGAACCTTGCCCTTGCGGAAGCCCGGGATGTTCACCGTCTCGGCGATGTGCTTGTACGCGTGCTGGATGCTCGGCTTCAGCTCGTCGGGGGTGACGGTGATCGCGATCTTGACGCGCGTCGGGCTGAGCTTCTCGACCGTGGACTGGACCAAAGGGGTTCTCCTGAAATATGTGGACTGCGTGCGAGTACGGGAGCGGTGGTCGGGGCGACAGGATTTGAACCTGCGGCCTCCCGCTCCCAAAGCGGGCGCTCTACCAAGCTGAGCTACGCCCCGAAACCGTGACCGTGGACCACGTCAGCGTCACGACGCGGCGTCGCTTCGAAAAATGGCCTCGGCAAGTCTAGCCGAGTCGCCGTGCCCGGCCGCTGGGCGCCCGCGCCGATGCGTTACGCTGGAAAACACGCGGGCTTCCGGGCCCGATGTGGGGCTGTAGCTTAGTGGTAAAGCCTTAGTCTTCCAAACTAATGA
>LNFD01000308.1 GCA_001464255.1 Actinomycetales bacterium Ga0077552
TGGGCGGTCTCGCCGGCGGTTACTTCGTGCTCGCCCAGGGCCTCGTGGCCGGGATGCTCGGCGTCGCGATCTTCACGATCGCCATCGTGACCGGCCAGACCGTCACCGGGTTGACGCTCGATGCCACCGGTTTCGCGGGGGCTCGCCGCACCGCGATCGCTCCCGCCCGCGTTCTCGGGGCCACCCTCACGGTCGCGGCGGTCGCAGTCGCCGTCATCCCGCGGCTCGACGGCGACAGCTTCCCGCTCGCGGCCATCCTGCTGCCGCTGCTCGCGGGCGTCGCCGTCGCGTTCCAGCAGGGGCTCAACGGCCGCGTGCGGGCCGAAGCGCGGTCGGCCCTCGCAGCGACCACCATCAACTTCACGGTCGGCACCGCGGCGCTCGCCGGCGCGACGCTCGTGCACCTGATCGTCGCGGGGTTGCCCGAAGCGCTGCCCAGCAACCCGCTCCTCTACCTCGGCGGGGCGGTCGGGGCGATCTTCATCGCCATCCAGACCGTGACGGTCGGCCGCATCGGGGTGCTCGTGCTCGGGCTGTGCCTCGTGACGGGGCAGCTCGCCGCCTCGCTCGTGTTCGACGTCGCCGCGCCGCTCGGCCCGGGGTCGACGAGCGCGACGGCCGTGGCCGTGGTGCTCGCGCTCTCCGGGGTGCTCGTGGCGAGCATCCGGTGGCGGCGCAGGACGAGCGGGGCTACTCCGCCGTCGGCGTGAAGTCGAGCGCGAGCGAGTTCATGCAGTAGCGGTCGCCCGTGGGCGTGCCGAAGCCGTCGGGGAAGACGTGGCCGAGGTGCGAGCCGCAGTTCGCGCAGCGCACCTCGGTGCGCACCATTCCGAGCGAGGTGTCGTCGATGAGCTCGACGGCCTCCGGCCGAACCGACTCGTAGAAGCTCGGCCAGCCGCAGCCCGAGTCGAACTTCGTGCCGGCGACGAACAGCTCGGCGTTGCACGCGCCGCACGTGTAGATGCCGGCGCGGCTCTCGTCGAGCAGCTCGCCCGTCCAGGCGCGCTCGGTGCCCGCCTGCCGCAGCACCTGGTAGCGCTCCTCGCCGAGCTCGGCGCGCCACTCCTCCTCGGTCTTCTCGACGGCGTAGCTCTTGCCCTCGGTCGCGGGGTTCTGGCCCATGGTTCCTCTTCTCCTCGCCCGCAGGCGGTTGATCTCCCCCCATTAAACTCCTCTTCGTGGCCGACTCTTCCCCCATCCAGCGAACCTGGAGTCAGCTGAGCCGCGACGAGTTCTTCGAACTGGCCCGGCTGCGCACCGAGGTGTTCTTCCTCGAGCAGCGCATCGACGAGCCTGAGCTCGACGAGCGCGACCGCGACGAGACCACCGAGCACGTGTGGATCACCGACGAGCAGGGCCCCGCCGCCTACCTGCGCGTGGTCGTCGACGAGATCCCGCAACCGGGCAATCAGGATGCCCGCCGCCTCATCGGCCGCGTCGCCACCCGCGCCGACCGCCGTGGCGCGGGCCTCGCGCGCCGCCTGCTCGAGCACGTCATCGAGCGTCACGGGCACGAGCCGCTGGCCCTGCACGCGCAGAGCTACGTTCAGCCGCTGTACGCCGCGGTGGGTTTCGCGGCCTACGGCGACGAGTACCTCGAGGCGGGCATCCCGCACATCGGCATGTACCGGCCCGCCCAGCCGGCGCCGATGGGCGACCCCGTACGCTGAGCGCACCATGATCGCCGCGCTCGCCCTCGCCGCCGCGCTCGCGAGCACCCCGGCCGCGGGCTGCGTCGCCGAGACGGGCGCCTTCGCGTGGGGGTTCAAGGAGTCGTTCCGCGCCTACATCAGCGGTTCGATCGCGAACGGCGAGTGGGCGACCGAGGGCGGCATCGGCTACGCCACGCCCGCGTTCTTCGCCGAGCGGCTCGAGGGCCCGCTCGCGCTCGACCCGCTCGCGGGCACGCTCGCGGTCGACGGCGCCCTGCGGTTCACGGGCCACGAGGGCATCCTCGACACGACCATCAGCGATGTGCGGCTCGTCGTCGAGAGCCCCGACACCCTGAGCGTCGTCGTCGACATCCGCGGCACGACGCAAGACTTCGTGCCCGTCGACTCGGTCGACGTGCCCTTCCTCACGGGCGACCTCGCGGCCGCGCAGTGGAGCGCCGACGGGGCGACGCTGCTCATCGAGGGCATCCCGCTCACGCTCACGGCGCAGGGTGCCGAGGCGTTCGGCACCTACCCGGAGGGCGAGGCGTTCGACCCGCTCGACCTCGCGCTCGCGACCTCGGAGGAGTGCGCCGCGCGCGCGATCGAGGCGCGCACCGCCGGTGAGACCGTGCCCCTGCTCGTCGCGGCCGGCGTCATCGCCGGGGGCGTCGCGATCGGGGCGGTTCTCGCCGTGCTGCTGCGCCGCCGGCGTGCCACGATGGGCACGTGAGCACCACCGCGGAACGGTACCGGCGCTTCGCCCGCGAGGCGGCTCCCCGCTCGCGCACCTACGCCGCCTGGGCCGAGGCGATCGCGGATGACGACGAGTGCCTCGCGCTCATCGACACGCTGCCCGTCGCCGATCGGCAGCCCGTGCTCGTGCTGAGCGCCGCGCGGTTCTCGGGCCTCTCGACCCACGGCGATATCCGCGCCTGGCTCGAGGGCGAGTGGGATGCCGTGGCGCAGATCGCGCGGCAACGGGCGACCCAGACCAACGATCCGCGCCGCACGACGCCGCTGCTCGCGGCGCTGCAAGGAATCCGCGGCCCGATCGCCCTGCTCGAGGTCGGCGCCTCGGCCGGCCTCGGCCTGCTCGTCGACCGGTACAGCCACATCCTGATCGACGCCGCGGGGGTCGAGCACCGCGTCGACCCCGTCGACGGCCCCTCGACGCTCGAGCTGCGCTGCACCCTCGGCGCGGGCGTGCCCGTGCCGACCGCGATGCCCGACATCGTGTGGCGCGCGGGACTCGAGCGCAGCCCGCTGCGCCTCGACCGCGCCGACGACGAGCGCTGGCTGCGCACGCTCATCTGGCCGGAGGAGCGCGAGCGGGCGGCCCAGCTGGATGCGGCCATCGCGATCGCGCGCGAGCACCCGCCGCATCTCGTCGCGGGCGACGCCGTCGACGGGCTCGCCGCCCTCGCCGCGCACGCGCCCCCCGATGCGACGCTCGTCGTCGCGAGCCCCGCCGTGCTCGTGTACCTCTCGCCGGCCGACCGGGCGCGCTTCGCCGCCGTGGTCGCCGAGCTGCCCGGGCACTGGCTGTCGCTCGATGGCCGCCGCGTGCTGCCCGACGTGGGGGAGGCGGCCGACGCCGTTCTGCCCGGCAGCGACGACGACTTCGTGCTCAGCCGCGACGGGCGCCCGATTGCGGTGGTGTCGGCGCACGGGGACGTTATCGAGCGCTGGGTGCATGGTTGAGTCCAGAACGGGGGCGCTGTGCTCATTGATCTATGCGCCTACGGCGCATAGATTGCCCGGGCGAGTGCGTCGAGCACCGCGGGCGTGCGGGGGCCGAAGCTCAGCACCTCGCCGTCGTCCATGTCGACGAAGCGGCGGGCCTCGCCCGCGCGCGTGAGGCCCACGGCGGGCTTCTCGGCGAGCAGGCCGTCGACCCCGCCGACGCTCTCGAGCCCGCCTGTCATGACGAGGATGAGGTCGGGGTTGGCCGCGACGAGCGCCTCGTCGGTCATCGGTCGCAGCCCTGTCCAGCCGATCTCCCCCGCGACGTCGATGCCGCCGAGCCCCTCGATGAGCTCGTCGGCCCCCGACTCCTCGCCGAACAGGTAGTAGATGCCGGATGCCCCGCGCAGGTACAGGAACAGGATGCGCACGCGCTGCGCGGGGTCGTCGGGCCTGATCTGCTCGATGGCGGCAAGAACCTCGGCCAGCTCCTGCTCGAGGCGCTGGGCGAGCAGCTCGCCGGTCTCGGGCGAGCCCAGGGCGGCCGACACCTGCCGGGCGAGCTCGGCGGGGGCGCCGAGGCCCGGCTCAGCATCCACGAAGACGACCGCGACGCCCGCCTCGCGCAGCTGCAGCACGACGTCGGTGGGTCCGACGGTGCCGTCGGTGATGACGATCGTGGGGCGCAGGGCGAGCACGGCCTCGCTGCTGATCGCGTGACCGCTGCTCGTGACGATCGGCAGCGCCGCGGCCTCGGGGAAGGTCGTCGAGATGTCGCGACCGACGACGTCGTCGCCGAAGCCGAGGGCGAAGACGGTGGCGGCGATCGATCCGGCGATATCGAGGGGCAGGATGCGGCTCGCGTCGTCGACCACGACCTCGCGATCGCCGTCGAGGTCGCGCGAGACGATCGTGACGGGAAGCGACTGCGCCGGGTCGACGGCGACGGGCTCGATCGCGGCCGACTCGATGAGCGCGGTCGACGGGCCGGTGAGGGCGCGCGGGTCGTCGGCGACCGCGAGCTCGCTCAACGGCACGCGCGGTCCGGCCGGGGCCGTCGGCTCGGCGGTCGACGACGGCGGTGCGACCGAGCAGGCCGAGAGCGCCAGTAGCCCGGCGAGCACGCCCGCGACGGTCGCGGCGCGCGGCAGGGCGGCGCGGCGCAGGGGTCGGCGGGTCATCGGCAGTCCGGTCGATCGTGAGGAGCAGGCGGGCAGGTCGCTGAAGCGAGCCTAAACCGCGGTGCTGTGCCGCCTCTGGGCACTCGGTTCGAGACTGCCCGAGCGCCCGCGAGTCGCCCAGGGCCGAAGGTCCTCGCGCCCTACCCTGATTCTCGTCATGGATGCCCGTACCGATGGTCTCGACGAGCGCGCGCAGCGCGTGCTCGAGTTCGAGCGCGCGTGGTGGGGGCACAGCGGCGCGAAGGAGCTCCGCATCCGCAGCGAGTTCGGCTGGACGGCGGCCCGCTACTATCAGGTGCTGAACGCCGTGATCGACACCGAGGTCGCCGTGCGGTACGACCCCGTTCTCGTGGGCCGGCTGCTCGAGGTGCGCGATGACCGCGCGCAGCGGCGACGCACCCGACGTGCGGGCGCCGACGGCCCCGCCTGACTCCCACCCCCGCTGCGGAAGGCACCGCCCCCATGGCCGATTCACCCACGGATCGCTTCGATGACATCCCGACCTCGCTCGGCCGGGTCGGCGCGCACCGCGCGCCGGCGCCGCGCGGGCGCGGCTGGATCGTGGTCGCCTGGGCGGCGCTCGCGAGCGGCGTGCTCGTCGTCGCGGGCCTCTACGGCCTCTCGCTCATCAGCGACCGCGTGACCTTCCCCCTGCCGGGCCTCGGCACGGGCGA
>LNFD01000309.1 GCA_001464255.1 Actinomycetales bacterium Ga0077552
CGCGACCTGCTCGTCGCACCGGGCTGGCCCGTCGGCACCGTCACCGCCGCGGCCCAGACCGACCTGCCCGAGACGGTCGTCTACTTCAGCGACCCCGCGCTCGAGGGCGTCGCCGCCGGCATGGTCGCGCTGCTCGGCGCCGGTGTCATCGAGCTCTCCGACGCCTTCCCCGGGGCGCCCATCACGATCGCGCTCGGGGCCGATTTCGCGGCGGTCGCGGCCCCCTGAGCGTGCCGCGTTACGCGAGCGTTTCGAGGTCGTAACAGCTCGTCGCGACATCGTCTCGACCCCTGGCCGAGGGGCGGTGCGCGTGGGTATTCTCGCGGCATTCCCGCTTGACCAAGGAGCTCCACCATGCCCAACGGAACCGTGAAGTGGTTCAACGCCGAGAAGGGTTTCGGCTTCATCA
>LNFD01000310.1 GCA_001464255.1 Actinomycetales bacterium Ga0077552
TCCCGAATCGCGCTCAGCGCGGTGTGCGACGCTGACCGTCATGCAGCGACCGGCCATCCTCACCCGCGCGCGCGGGCGCATCCTCGTGATGTTCTCGGGAGACCCCGAGGGCACGCCCGAGTGGGTGCGCGCGCTCGAGACCGGCGACGATGAGGGCTTCTTCGGGCCGGGTTCGGCGGTGTGGGAGGTGCACAGCGGAATCCCGACCGTGGTGGCGGGCATCCGCGCTCTGCTCATGCAGACGCTGCACCCCGGCGCGAGGGCGGGCGTGCACGACCACTCGCGCTACCGGGAGGACCCGCTCGGTCGGCTCTCGGGCACCGTGCGCTGGGTGCTCACGACGACCTTCGCCGATCGCGCGCAGGCGACGGCCGGATGCGCCTGGGTCTCGCGCCTGCACGAGCGCGTGCGGGGCGAGTACACGGGTGGAGACGGCACCGTGCGGCCCTACGCCGCGGCCGACGCCGACCTCATCGGCTGGGTGCACTGCGTCTTCGCCGACGCCTTCATCGGCAGCCACGAGACCTGGGGCGGGCCGGTGCCCGGAGGATCAGACCAGTACGTGCGCGAGTGGGCTGTGGCGGGCGAGCTGATGGGCATGGCCGACCCGCCCCGCAGCCGCGCCGAGCTCGACGCCGCCATCGCCTCCTACCTGCCCGTGCTGCGCCGCGACGAGCGCGTCGACGAGGCCGTGCGCTGGCTCAAGAACCCGCCCCTCGGGCGCGGTGTCGGCCCGGCGTACCGTGTCCTGTTCGCCGGTGCGGTCGCCTCGCTGCCCGCGCAGTACCGCGAGCTGCTGGGCCTGCGACGGCCGCGCTGGCCGGCGATCGCGCTCACGGGGCTCGCTCTCGGGTGGATGCGCCTGCTGCTGGGCTCGGAGTCGTCGAGCCTCGCGTACAC
>LNFD01000311.1 GCA_001464255.1 Actinomycetales bacterium Ga0077552
CGGCCGCGGCCGCGGCGCGACCCGGCGCCTAGAAGGGCTGGTCGACCGGCAGGCCCGTGCGCAGCTCGGCGGGCAGGTGGCCCAGGTCGTTGTGCGCGACGAGCACGGGCGGCTTCGCGGTGCGCACGCGGATGATGGTGAGGCCGCAGTTGGCCTGGTTCACGCCCATCCAGCGCCAGGCGGGCGCGCCGAAGACCTCGCGCACGAACCAGGCGATGACGAAGTTATGGGTGATGAGCAGGTCGTGGCGGTCGTCGCGCGAGGGCGAGAGCCACTCGGCGGTGGCGTCGGCCATCTGCGCCTCCCCCGCCGCGATCTCCTCGGGCGTGATGCCGCCG
>LNFD01000312.1 GCA_001464255.1 Actinomycetales bacterium Ga0077552
GTTCGAGCTCGCGAAGTAGTCGACGACGTCGCGCTGCGCGTAGGTGATCACGTAGGTCTGCTCGCCGCGCACGTACTGCCCCTCGGGCACCGCGGCGATGACGTTCACGACGCCCGAGCCGTACTCGACCTCGAAGCGGCGCGGCTCCCCGTCGCCATCGGTCACCGAGAGCACCGTGAGCTCGGTCGTGTGCCCCTGGTAGAAGGCGGGCAGCGATCGGCGGATGCCGCGGTTCTGGTCGAAATCGGGGAACCGTGCGACGAGCGTCTCGGTCGTCAGCAGCGTCGCGTGGCCGTCGGCGTCGCGGCCCAGGCGGTACTCGACGTCGAACGAGTCGAAGGTGAAGTCGTCGACGCCCGTGCGTAGCGCGCCACCCGTCACGGCCTGCAGCGGGGCCGTGCGCTGGGCGCCGCTCGAGAACAGGCCCGCTCCGGGGTTCTCGGCGGCACCGCTCGTGAGCACGGGCGCGCCGGCGCGGCCCAGGCTCAGCACGAGCGCGGTGATGACGAGGGCGAGCAGCACGGCGCCCGCCACGAGGCCCAGCACGAGTCGACGCATAGTCGAACGCTACCGGCTGAGGCCGCCCGCCACGAGGGCCGCCGTAGTCTGAGGGGCATGACCGAGAGCGCACCGCCGCGGGATGCCGATGCCGACGCCCGCGCCATCGAGCGGTTGCGCGCGCTCGTGCGCATCCCCACGATCTCGCGGCCCGCGAGCGGCCCCGGCCCGCGCACCGAGCCGGAGCCCTTCTCGCGCTTCACGGCCGAGGTCGAGCGCCTCTACCCGCGCGTGCACGCGCAGCTCGAGCGCGAGAGCGTCGGCGCGCGCGGGCGGCTCTACCGCTGGCGCGGCACCGACCCGGCGGGAGCATCCACCCCCACCGTGCTCATGGCGCACAGCGACGTCGTGCCCGCGACCGACGAGGGCTGGAGCCACCCGCCGTTCGCGGCCGAGCTCGTCGACCACGACGGCGAGCCGGTCGTCTGGGGCCGCGGCGCGATCGACGACAAGGGCGCCCTCGTCGCCGTGCTCGAGGCCGTCGACCGCCTGCTCGCCGAGGGGTTCACCCCGCGGCACGACGTGCTGCTGTCGTTCGGGGGCGACGAGGAGGTCGCGGGCGAAGACGCCCGCGCGGCCGTCGCACTGCTGCGCGAGCGGCGCATCCGCCCCTCGCTCGTGCTCGACGAGGGCGGGGCGATCGTGCAGGATGCCTTCCCGGGGCTCGACGAGCCCTTCGCGCTCATCGGCGTCACCGAGAAGGGCATCACGACTCTCGGCCTGCGCGTCGACCAGCAGGGCGGGCACGCCTCGAGCCCCCCGCCCTTCGCGGCGACCGAGCGGCTCGCCCGCGCAATCCTGCGCCTCAACGGCTCCCCCGCGCGGGCGCGGCTCGACCCGACGATGCGGCGCATGATCCGCACGCTCGGCGCGCACGCCCGGCAGCCGCTGCGGTTCGTGTTCACGCGCGTCGACCTCTTCGCCCCTCTCGTGGCGCGGGCTCTGCTGCGGCGCGGCGCCGAGATCACGGCGCTGCTGCGCACGACGCGCGCCGTCACCGAGCTGCGCGCGGGCCACGCCGCCAACGCCCTGCCCGAGCACGCCGAAGCGACCGTCAACATCCGCATCGCGCCGTGGTCGAGCGTCGCCGAGGCGGTCGACGAGGTGCGGCGCGCGATCGACGACGAGCTCGTGCGCATCGAGGTGCGGCAGCCGAGCGAGCCCTCGCCCGTCTCGCCCGCCGAGGGTCGCGCGTGGGACGACCTCGTCGCGGCGCTGCACGAGACGCACCCCGGGCTGCTCGTGAGCCCCTACGTCATGATGCAGGCGAGCGACGCGCGGTTCTTCACGGCGATCAGCGAGCACGTGTACCGCTTCACGCCGTTCCGGCTGAGCGCCGCCGAGCGGGCGTGCCTGCACGCGAAGGACGAGCGCATCCGCGTCAGCGCCTACCTCGAGGGTGTGGCGACCTACGCGGCGCTGCTCCGGCGGCGGTAGGGCCAGCTCAGCACCGCGGCGGCGCTCGTCCCTCTCAGCCCTGCAGGGCGCCGTGCACGGTCGCGAGCCGGCGCGGGGCGTCCGTCACCACGCCGTCGACGCCCAGATCGAGCGCTTGCTGCCACAGGTCGCCGCGGTTGAGCGTGTAGACGATGACGGTGAGGCCCGAGCGCTGTAGCATCGCCGCTGCTTCGGGGTCGACCCGGAACGACCGCAGGCTCGTGACGACCGTCGAGGCCCCGACCGAGGCGGCGAAGTCGACGGGGTCGTCGGGTAGGCGGCGCACGATCACGGCGCGGTGCAGCGAGGGCGCCTCGCGCCAGAGCTCGAGCAGGGTCGGCAGCTCGAAGCTCGCGAGCACCACGCGGTCTTGCACCCCGTAGCGGTAGATGCCGGCGATGATCGGGCGCAGCGCCTCAACCGTCCACAGCCCCTTGAGCTCGATGAGCGCGCGGGCGTCAGAGCCCTGCAGCAACGGCAGGAACTCGTCGAAGGTCGGGATGCGCGTGCCCGCCCACGCGCTCCCGTACCAGCTGCCCGCATCGAGCACCTGCAGCTCGGCGAGCGTGCGCTCGGCGAGCGGGCCCGAGCCGTTCGTCGTGCGGTCGAGCAGCTCGTCGTGGAAGACCACGGTCTGCTCGTCGGCCGTCATGCGCAGGTCGAGCTCGAGCACCTCAGCGCCGCTCGCGAGCGCCGCCTCGAAGGCGGGCATGGTGTTCTCGGGCGCCGCAGCCGGGTCGCCACGGTGCGCGATCGTCAGGGGCACGCCGTCGTTGAGGCCGAGCGAGCCGAGCGGCTGGGCGGCGTAGACGGTCGCGGCGGTGTGGTCGATCGCGAGCACGGCGACGAGGGCGATGCTGGCGACGAACGACGCCGTGGTGCGGCGCACGGAGTACCGGCGGGCGATCGCACGGGGTCGCGGCATCGGCAGTGCCTCCGGGGGGACGGTTACCGCGTCGTTGCGGTGCGGCTACTCTAGCGCAGCCGTTACCGTTTCGTGACCTGAATCCGTGTCGCGGCCGTCTTCGCGATCGTCGTCGCCATGCCGCTGAAGATGATGCCGTGGAAGGGGAAGACGGCGGCCCAGTAGAGCCGGCCGCCGAGCCCACTCGGGAAGAACACCGCGCGCTGGATGAGCCGGGAGCCGCCGCCGGGGCGCGGTTCGACGGTGAACTCGAGCCACGCACGGCCCGGCACCTTCATCTCGGCCCGCAGGCGCAGGAAGCGCCCGCGCTCGAGCGTCTCGACGCGCCAGAAGTCGACGGCTTCGCCCGGAGCGAGACGATCGGGGTCGCGGCGGCCGCGGCGCAGGCCCACTCCCCCGACGAGCTTGTCGAGCCAGCCGCGCGCCGCCCACGCCACCGGCAGCGAGTACCAGCCGTTGTCGCCTCCGATGCCCTCGACGACGCGCCACAGCGCCTCGGGCGGCGCCGCCGAGTCGGCCTCCTGGCGGTCGGTGTAGACCGTATGGCCGCTCCAGTCGGGGTCGCTCGGCAGCAGGTCGCTCGGCGCGCCGCGCACGGTCGCGTTCTGCCACGTCGTCTCGACCTCGCCTTCGCGCATCTTCGCGAGCGCGTAGCGCACCGCGCGGCGGTAGCCCGTGAGCCCCGCGGCGGGCGGGTCGATGTACTGATCGATGTCGTGCTCGGTGCAGATCGCGTCGTACTGCAGGCTCGAGATGATCGGCACGGCGAGCGCGCGCGGGATGGGCGTCACGAGGTTGACCCACTGGCTCGCGAGGTACGGCGTCAGCACGGGCAGGCTCGCGATGGGCCGCTGCTTGAGCCCGGCCTCGACGGCGTAGCCGTTCATCATCTGGCCGTAGCGCAGCACATCGGGCCCGCCGATGTCGAAGGCCCTGTTGACATCGGCCGGCAGGGTGGATGCTCCGACGAGGTAGTGCAGAACATCCCGCACCGCGATCGGCTGGATGAAATTGCGCACCCATTTCGGCGCCGGCATGTACGGCAGCACCTCGGTCAGATGCCGGATCATCTCGAAGCTCGCCGAGCCCGACCCGATCACGACCCCGGCCTGCAGGGCCGCTGTCGGCACCCCGCTGGCCATGAGGATGTCGCCGACCTCCTTGCGGCTCCGCAGGTGCGGCGAGAGCTTGCCCTCGGGGTGCAGTCCGCCGAGGTAGACGATGCGGCCGACCTGGGCCGCCGCGGCCGCTGCGGCGACGGTGGATGCCACGTGCCGCTCGGTGCGCTCGAAATCACCCGTGCTGCTCATGGAGTGCACGAGGTAGTAGAGGACGTCGATGCCCGCCACCGCGCGCGCGACATCGCCCGCGTTCGCGAGGTCGCCCGTCGCGACCTCGACCTGGCTGGCCCACGGCACATCGCGCAGGCGCACGGGGTCGCGCACGAAGACCCGCACCTCGTGGCCGGCCAGCCGGTGGCGCCGGTGACGAGCATCTTCATGCGGCCACGCTAGGGGCGCGCGCTGGGAGTTGCCCCGCACGGGCGTCGCTGCCCAGATTCGCCTCAAACCCGCGCACCCGAGTCGGGCAAGCGCCCTTTTCCCCCAGATCTGGCAGGAGTCGGCTCATAGAGTGAGGGGCGTGCGGGGTGCGGGCGGGGAGAAACGGCGAGCGGGCATCCCGCCTCGCGTCATCGCGTGGTTCGCCGAGCACGCGCGCGACCTGCCCTGGCGGCGCCCCGGCTTCAGCGCGTGGGGCACGCTCGTGAGCGAGATCATGCTGCAGCAGACGCCCGTCGCGCGCGTGATCCCGCGGCTCGAGCAGTGGCTCGCGCGCTGGCCGAGTGCCGACGCGCTCGCCGCCGACTCCCCCGCCGAGGCCGTGCGCGCCTGGGACCGCCTCGGCTACCCCCGCCGCGCCCTCGCGCTGCACGCCGCCGCCGTCGCGATCAGCGAGCGCCACGGGGGCCGCGTGCCCGATGACGTGGATGCCCTGCTCGCCCTCCCCGGAATCGGCGACTACACCGCCCGCGCCGTCGCCGCGTTCGCCTACGGTCAGCCGGTGCCGGTCGTCGACGTCAACACGCGCCGGGTGCTGGCCCGCGCAGTCGCGGGTCAGGGCGAAGCCGGCCCCGCCCGCACACGGGTCGACCTCGCCGCGATGCAGGAGCTGCTGCCGAGCGACCCCGCCGAGGCGCGAGCGTTCAACGCCGGTGCGATGGAGCTCGGCCAGACCGTGTGCGTCGCCCGGTCGCCGAAGTGCGAGGCCTGCCCGATCGCCGAGCTGTGCGCCTGGCGCGCGGCCGGCTACCCGGAGTACGAGGGCCCCGCGGCGCCGCGCCAGGCGAGGTTCGAGGGCAGCGATCGACAGGTGCGGGGGCTCATCATGCGCGAGCTGCGGCTGAGCGACACCCCGGTGCCGGCCGAGGTCGTCGAGTCGCTCTGGCCCGACGCGGTGCAGCGTGAGCGCGCGCTCGCTGGCCTGCTCGCCGACGGCCTCGCGGTCGGCTCGCCCGACGCGGGGTACTCCCTGCCGGGGTTGACCCGGAGGATGCCATGACGAACGCTGAGCCCCGCGAGAGCCTGACGCGCACGGAGAAGTTCACCGTCGCGCTGTTCGTCGGCTTCGGCGCGCTCGTCGTGCTGCCGGGGATCGTCTTCTCGGCGGTCTCGATCCTCTCGACCGGGTCGATCGACCTCGGGCCGAAGCCGTAGCAGGCCTGGTGCCGCGTCCCGGTTAACGGGTCGCGTCGACCTCGTCGCCGTCGATCTCATCATCGGCGTCGAGCTCATCCAGCTCGGCATCGACGTCGCGCGGCTTGACGTACGGGTCGGGGTCGCCCGCGAGAAGCGGATGTCGACGCCCTCGCGCTGAGCGCGCTCGCGCGCCTCGCGCAGCAGGGCCTCGATCGAGGCCGCATTCTCGGGGATACCGTCGAGGATGAACTCGATCGTCGGGGTGAGGCGCGTGTTGAGGTTGCGCCCGACCTCGGTGCGCAGCATCCCCGTCGCTGCCGCGAGGGCCGCCGCGCTGTCGTCGCGCTCCTGCTCGGTGCCGAGCACGGTGTAGAAGATCGACGCGTGCTGCAGGTCGCCCGTCACCTGCACGTCGGTGATCGTCACGAAGCCCAGTCGCGGGTCGCGAAGGCCCTTGTCGAGCCGCTGGGCGATGACCTCTTTGATGCGGTCGGCGACCTTGCGGGCGCGGGGGTTGCCTGCCATGAGCTGCTCCTGACTGGTGCTGATGCTGCGGGGGGATGCGGCCCGCCGCTCCCGGGGGAACGGCGGCGCACGCAGGACGCGCTAGGCGCGCACCTTCTCCTTCATCTCGATGG
The DNA here is from genome assembly GCA_001464255.1 of Actinomycetales bacterium Ga0077552. GTDB lineage: Bacteria > Actinomycetota > Actinomycetes > Actinomycetales > Microbacteriaceae > Microcella. Next base: position 6,255 of record LNFD01000312.1, read on the forward strand.
TCTCGATCTCGTCGCCGATCTGGATGTCGTTGAACTTGCCGAGACCGATACCGGCCTCGAAGTCCGTGCGCACCTCGGTGACGTCGTCCTTGAACCGACGCAGCGACTCGATGGCGAGGTTGTCGCCGACCACGACGCCCTCGCGGATGACCCGCGCCTTGGCGTTGCGCGTGATCGTGCCGCTGCGCACGATGACACCGGCGATGTTGCCGAACTTCGACGAGCGGAAGATCTCGCGGATCTCGGCGACACCCGACTGCACCTCTTCGAACTCGGGCTTGAGCATGCCCTTGAGCGCGTTCTCGATCTCCTCCAGCGCGGAGTAGATGACCGAGTAGAAGCGGATGTCGACGCCCTCGCGCTGAGCGCGCTCGCGCGCCTTGTCGGGGCGCACGTTGAAGCCCACGATGATCGCGTTGTCGATCGTCGCGAGGTTGACGTCGCTCTCGGTGACGGCACCCACGCCGCGGTGGATGATGCGCAGCTGCACGCTGTCGTCCACCTCGATCTTGAGCACGGCCTCCTCGAGCGCCTCGACGGCACCCGAGACGTCGCCCTTGATGATGAGGTTGAGCGACTCGACCTTGCCGTCTTCGAGGGCCTTCGTGAAGTCCTCGAGGCTGATGCGCTTGCGCGCCTTCGCCAGCAGGGCGTTGCGCTCGGCGGCCTCGCGCTTCTCGGCGATCTGGCGGGCCGTGCGGTCGTCGTCGGTGACGATGAAGGTGTCGCCGGCGCGCGGAACGCTCGACAGACCCTGCACCTGCACCGGACGCGAGGGGTAGGCCTCGTCGACCTTCTCGCCGTTCTCGTCGGTCATCGCGCGCACGCGGCCGTAGGCCGTGCCGGCGACGATCGGGTCGCCGACGCGCAGCGTTCCGGCCTGGATGAGCACCGTGGCGACCGAGCCGCGACCCTTGTCGAGCTTCGCCTCGATCGCGACACCGCGGGCGTCGCGAGCTGGGTTGGCCCGCAGGTCGAGGCCGGCGTCGGCGGTCAGCAGCACGGCGTCGAGCAGCTCGCGGATACCGAGGTTCTTGAGCGCCGAGACGTCCATGAACATCGTGTCTCCGCCGTACTCCTCGGCGACGAGGCCGAACTCGGTGAGCTGCTGGCGCACCTTGGCGGGGTTGGCCCCCTCCTTGTCGACCTTGTTGACGGCGACGACGATCGGCACGCCGGCGGCCTGGGCGTGGTTGAGCGCCTCCACCGTCTGGGGCATGATGCCGTCGTCGGCGGCCACCACGAGGATGGCGACGTCGGTCACCTGCGCACCACGGGCGCGCATGGCGGTGAACGCCTCGTGGCCCGGGGTGTCGATGAAGGTGATGGCGCGCTCGATGCCCTCGTGCTCGGTCCAGACCTGGTACGCACCGATGTGCTGCGTGATGCCGCCGGCCTCGCCCGCGACGACGTTCGCCTCACGGATCGCGTCGAGCAGCTTGGTCTTTCCGTGGTCGACGTGGCCCATGACGGTGACCACGGGCGGGCGGATGACGAGGTCCTCCTCGTCGTCCTCCTCATCGAGATCGATGTCGAAGCCCTCGAGCAGCTCTTTGTCCTCGTCCTCGGGCGAGACGATCTCGATGCGCCAGCCCAGCTCGGCGCCGAGCACCTCGAAGGTCGCGCCGTCGAGCGACTCGGTGGCCGTGGCCATCTCGCCGAGGTGGAAGAGCACGGTCACGAGGTTGCCGGGAGGGCAGCTCATGCCGCTGATCGTCTCGAGCTTGTCGGCGAAGTCGGTGATCGAGGCACCCTGACGCAGGCGCACGACGGTCTTACCGTCGCCGCGGGGAACGCTGACGCCGCCGACCGACGGGGCCTCCCGCATCTCGAACTCTTGCCGCTTCGTTCGCTTCGACTTGCGGGCCTTCGACTTGCCGCCGCCGCGCCCGAAGGCGCCGGCCGTGCCGCCGCCGGGGCCGCGACCACGGCCACCGCCGCCGCCGGGACGCGGGCCGCTGAAGCCGCCGCCGGGCGCGCCGCCGGGGCCACCCGCACCGCCGGGGCGGAAGCCGCCACCGGCACCGGCCGGACGACCGGGGCCGCCCGTGCGCTGCTGGAAGGGAGCCCGCGGGCCACCGGGGCGACCGGCGCCGTCGGGTCGCGGGGCGCCCGGACGCGGCGCACCGGGGCGCGGAGCACTCGGGCGCGGGATCGCGCCGCCGCCGGGACGGGGCATGCCCTGCGTCGACGAGAACGGGTTGTTGCCGGGGCGGGGCGTGCCCGGGCGGGCCATGCCCTGCTGCGAGGCGAAGGGGTTGTTGCCGGGGCGCGGCTGGCCGGATGCTGCGGCCGGGCGCGCGGAGCCGTCACCATCGGCGTCGGTCGCGGCGGGCGCCACCGGGGCCTCGGGCTGCGCCGCGGGAGCAGCGGCCTCGGGCGCGGGTGCGGCGGGGGCCGGAGCGGGCGCCGGTGCCGGAGCGGGCTTGGCCGGGGCTTTGGCCGCCGGGGCCGCGGGGGCCTTGGGCGCGGTGATGCCCTCGGCCTCCAGAGCCGCGCGCAGCTTGCGCGCGACGGGGGGTTCGATCGTCGAGGACGGACCCTTGACGAATTCGCCGAGCTCTTTGAGCTTCTCGAGGGCGACCTTGCTTTCGATGCCGAGCTCGCTCGCGATCTCGTGCACGCGTGGTTTCGCAGCCACAATTCTCCTGTCTGGGCCTGCACCCGGACAGGGGCAGACCATTAGTGCTGGACGGAACTCATTTCGAGCCGCTCATTAGTTGTCCATGTGCCGATCAGCCTTTTCTTCGGACGATGAAATGGTCATCAGGACGGATGCCGCGTCGAGAGGGCCCGCCACCCGCAGCGCGCGGGCCCAGGCCCGCCGCACGGTGGCGGTCTCGACGCAGTCGCGGGTGCCGTGCACCCACGCGCCCCGCCCCGGAAACCGGGCCAGGGCATCCACCACGACCGCTCCGTCGCGCGCCACCACCCTCACGAGGGAGGATCGAGGTGCGCGCTGGCGACAGCCGAGGCAGGTTCTGACGGGTTCCATGTTACCCCCTGCCCTACTCCTCCATGACGGAGTCGGGCTGGATGTCGATCTTCGCGCCGGTGAGCTTGGCCGCCAAGCGGGCGTTCTGGCCCTCCTTGCCGATCGCGAGCGAGAGCTGGTAGTCGGGTACGAGGGCGCGCACGGCCTTCGTCGCCGGGTCGATCACGAAGGCGCTCGACACCTTGGCGGGCGAGAGCGCGCTCGCCACGAAGGTCGCCAGGTCGTCGCTGTGGTCGACGATGTCGATCTTCTCGGCCCCGAGCTCGGCCGTGACCGCGCGCACGCGCTGCCCGAGCTCGCCGATGCACGCACCCTTGGCGTTGACACCGGGCTCGAGCGAGCGCACGGCGATCTTCGTGCGGTGGCCCGCCTCGCGCGCGAGCGCCGTGATCTCGACGATGCCGTTGGCGATCTCGGGCACCTCGAGCGCGAAGAGCTTGCGCACGAGCGAGGGGTGGGTGCGGCTGACGGTGATCTGCGGGCCCTTGAGACCCTTCGAGACGCTCGTCACGTACACGCGGATGCGGCTGCCGTGCGTGTACTCCTCGCCCGGCACCTGCTCCTCCGGCGGCAGGATCGCCTCGACCGCGCCCAGGTCGATGTGGATCATGCGCGGGTTCGGCCCCTGCTGGATGACGCCCGCGACGATGTCACCCTCGCGCCCCTTGAACTCGCCGAGCACGCGGTCGTCGCCGATGTCGCGCAGGCGCTGGTTGATGACCTGCTTCGCCGCGAAGGCGGCGATGCGGCCGAAGTCGTCGGGGCTGTCGGGGGCCTCCCCGATGAGCATCCCCTCGTCATCGAACTCGGGCACGTACACCGTGACGTGGCCGGTCTTGCGATCGAGCTCGACGCGCGGCTGCGGCTGGTCGGCATCGCGCGGCTCGTCGTGGTCGGTGTGCTTGAGGTAGGCCGTGAGGATGGCCTGCTCGATGATCTGCACGAGCTCGTCGAACGGGATCTCCCGCTCGCGCTCCATCATCCTCAGGATGCTCAGGTCGATGTCCACGTGGGGTACCTCCGCTATTCGGTTGAGACCGCGCGGCCGACCGTGGCGCGCGCAGTGCGAGCCCCCACGATACCCGACCCCCGCGAGCGGCGCGCCCCGCTCAGCGGGCGGCGCGCAGGTGCTCGACGACCTCGTGCAGCGCGATCTCCGAGCGCTCGCCCGTGGCGCGGTTCCAGAACTCGACGATGCCGTCGGCGGCCCCGCGGCCGACCACGACGACGAGCGGCACGCCGATCAGCTCGGCGTCGCCGAACTTCACTCCCGGAGAGACCTTCGGCCGGTCGTCGTAGAGGGTGTCGAAGCCGAGGCCGTCGAGCTCGCTCACGAGCGACTCGGCGACCGTGTACGCGAGCTCGTCGCGCCCCGCGGCGACGACGTGCACGTCGAACGGCGCGACCTCGCGCGGCCAGATCAGGCCCTTCTCGTCGTGGGCGTTCTCGGCGATGACGGCGAGGATGCGCGTGACCCCGATGCCGTAGGAGCCCATCGTCACCGTCACGAGCTTGCCGTTCTCGTCGAGCACCTGCAGCCCGAGCGCCTCGGCGTACTTGCGGCCGAGCTGGAAGACGTGGCCGATCTCCATGCCGCGCGCCAGCTCGACCGGGCCGCTGCCGTCGGGGGCGGGGTCGCCCGCGCGCACCTCGGCGATGTCGACGCGGCCGTCGCCCACGAAGTCGCGCCCGGCGACGAGGTGGTACACGTGCTTCTCGGGCTCGTTGGCGCCCGTGATCCAGGCGGTGCCGTCGCCGACGCGGGGGTCGAGCAGGTACCGGATGCCCGTCGACGAGGCCTCGCCGAGCACGGGGCCGCTCGGGCTCCAGGGCCCGATGTAGCCCTTCACGAGGCCCTTCGCGGCGGCGAAGTCCTCGTCGGTCGCCGCCTCCACTGCGGCGGGCGCGAACGCCACCTCCGCGCGCTTCATGTCGACCTCGCGGTCACCGGGAACGCCGACGACGACGAGTTCCTTCGCGCCGTCGAGGTGGGTCAGTCGCAGCACGACGTTCTTGAGCGTGTCGCCCGCGGCCCAGGGGCGGTCGGCGCGCGGGTAGCGCTCGTTCGAGAGCGCGACGAGGGTGGCGATCGTCGGGGTCTCGGGCGAGTCGTGGATGACCGCCGCGGGCTCCCCCGCCGCGTCGACGGGCTCGGCCAGGGGCGTGCGGTACGCCTCGACGTTGGCCGCGTAGCCGCCCGCCGAGCGCACGAAGGTGTCCTCCCCGATCGGGATGGGGTGCAGGAACTCCTCGCTGCGCGAGCCGCCCATCGCGCCCGCGTCGGCCTGCACGATCACGTACTCGAGCCCGAGCCGCGTGAAGATGCGCTCGTAGGCGTCGCGCTGGGCCTGGTAGGCGGCGTCGAGCCCCGCATCCGTGTAATCGAAGGAGTACGCGTCTTTCATCGAGAACTCGCGACCGCGCAGGAGGCCGGCCCGCGGACGGGCCTCGTCGCGGTACTTGTCCTGGATCTGGTAGATCGCGAGCGGCAGGTCTTTGTAGCTGCTGTAGAGGTCTTTCACGAGCAGCGTGAAGACCTCCTCGTGCGTCGGCGCGAGCAGGTAGTCGGCCCCGCGGCGGTCTTTCAGCCGGAAGATGCCGTCGCCGTACTCCTCCCAGCGCCCGGTGGCCTCGTAGGGCTCGCGCGGCAGGAGCGCCGGGAAGTGCACCTCTTGCGCCCCGGCATTCGCCATCTCCTCGCGGATGACCGCCTCGATGCGGCGCCGCACCTTGAGCCCCAGGGGCAGCCACGCGAAGACGCCGGGAGCCTGGCGACGGATGTAGCCGGCTCGCACGAGCAGCCGGTGGCTCGCGACCTCGGCGTCGGCCGGGTCGTCGCGGAGGGTGCGGAGGAAGAGCTGCGAGAGGCGCGTGGTCACCCGGTCAGACTACCGGGGCGCATCCGGATGAAAATTCTTCGGAAGGCTCGCCCTCGACTGCGGCAGAATGGAAACAGGCCTGCGAGCGATGGCAAGGGGGGCTTGGATCGCTCGCAGGCCCTTCCCGTCTCGCGAGCAGTCGCGTGACGGGAAACCCGCACAGCGGAAGACCCCCCTGATCGACCCTCTCGGGTCGTGCACCGCCCCCCGGTGCGTGCCAGTCGGCTCCCCCGGCCGTTGGTGCCAGCGTACTGACGGGCGTCGATCAGGGGTCAGTCCCCCGATAGGGGGACAGGCCCGCTCACTTACCGCGCGGTGACGACCTCGGGCGACCCGACCGGAGCATTCGGCATCGACGCCGCGAGGCGGTTCGCCTCCTCGATGAGGGTCGCGACGATCTCGCTCTCGGGCACGGTCTTGATGACCTCGCCCTTGACGAAGATCTGGCCCTTGCCGTTGCCAGAGGCGACGCCGAGGTCGGCCTCGCGGGCCTCGCCCGGGCCGTTCACGACGCAGCCCATGACGGCGACGCGCAGCGGCACGGTCATGCCCTCGAGACCCTTCGTGACGTCTTCCGCGAGGGTGTAGACGTCGACCTGGGCGCGCCCGCAGGAGGGGCACGACACGATCTCGAGCTTGCGCTCGCGAAGGTTGAGGCTCTCGAGGATCTTGAGGCCCACCTTGACCTCCTCCGCCGGCGGGGCCGAGAGCGAGACGCGGATGGTGTCGCCGATGCCCTCGCCGAGCAGGATGCCGAAGGCGGTCGCGCTCTTGATCGTGCCCTGGAAGGCGGGGCCGGCCTCGGTGACGCCGAGGTGCAGCGGCCAGTCGCCGCGCTCGGCGAGCTGGCGGTAGGCCTTGACCATGACGATCGGGTCGTTGTGCTTGACCGAGATCTTGAAGTCGTGGAAGTCGTGCTCCTCGAACAGGCTCGCCTCCCACACGGCGCTCTCGACGAGGGCCTCGGCGGTCGGCTTGCCATACTTCTGCAGCAGGCGCGGGTCGAGCGAGCCGGCGTTCACGCCGATGCGGATGCTCACGCCGGCGTCTTTCGCCCGCTTGGCGATCTCGGCGATCTGGTCGTCGAACTTGCGGATGTTCCCGGGGTTGACGCGCACCGCGGCGCAGCCCGCATCGATGGCCTGGAAGACGTACTTCGGCTGGAAGTGGATGTCGGCGATGACCGGGATCTGGCTCTTCTTCGCGATGATGTGCAGCACATCGGCGTCGTCCTGGCTCGGCACCGCGACGCGCACGATGTCGCAGCCCGTGGCCGTGAGCTCGGCGATCTGCTGCAGCGTCGCGTTGATGTCGGTCGTCGGCGTCGTCGTCATCGACTGCACGCTCACCTGGTGGTCGCTGCCCACCATGACCTTGCCGACCTTGATCTGGCGGGTCTTGCGGCGAGGGGCGAGGGTCTCAGGGACCTTGGGCATTCCGAGATTCACAGCGGGCACGATGGCCAGTGTACGACCCGCGGCTGAACGCGTCTCGTCACGCCCGCCGCTCGCTAGAAGAGCGTGACGGGCTTGACGATGTCGGCGTAGATGAGCAGGGCGCTCATGAGCCCCAGCACGAGCACGACCGCGAGCGTGATCGGCACGAGCTTCGCGGTGTCGATCGGCCCCGGGTCGGGCTTGCCGCGCAGTTTCGCGAACCAGCGCCGCAGCCCCTCCCACAGCGCCCCCGCGACGTGGCCGCCGTCGAGGGGCAGCAGCGGGATGAGGTTGAAGACGAAGAGCGCCACGTTGAGCGAGGCGAGCAGGCCCGTGAGGAACGACACGCGCTCGAGCACGGGGATCGTGTCGATGCTCGCGATCTCGCCCGCGATGCGGCCGACGCCGACGACGCTGATGGGGCCGTTGGGGTCGCGCTCCTCGGGCCCGAACGCCGCCTCGGCGACGTCGATCATGCGCTGCGGAAGGTTGAGGATGATGCCGACGACCGCCGAGACGTTGTCGCCGACCGCCGGGAGGACGGCGGTGACGGGCTGCTGCACGGTCTCGTAGGCGGGGGCGATGCCGATGAAGCCCACCTGCTGGGTGAGCGGCTCGCCGTCGGGGCCCTCGG
>LNFD01000313.1 GCA_001464255.1 Actinomycetales bacterium Ga0077552
CTCGGCCTGCGTCGCGATGCGGCGCGTGGGCACCGAGCTCGCCGCGGCCGACCCCACGGTCGCGCACCGCGAGATCGACGTCGTCGACGAGCCCGAGGTGGCTCGGCGCCACTCGGTCTTCTCGACCCCTACGACGCTCGTGCTCGACCGCGAGGGCCGCGTGCGCGCGCGCCTGATCGGCGCCGTGAAGCCCGTCGACGTGCGGGCCGCGGTCGACGCCGCGCGTTCCGAGCTCTCGGCGGTGACCGCGTGATCGACCCCCGCGGCCCGCGATTCGGCGCCGCCATCACCTCGGTGCTGCTGCTCGTCGTCGTGCTGCTCGGGCTGACCGCGCCGCTCGGCACCGACCTCGTCGCCCGCGCCCTGCAGCCCGCCGCGCTGTTGCTCACCGCGCTCGTCGGGCTGTTCGCCTGGGGAGCGTTCGCGGGCATCCAGAAGCACCCCTACGGCCTGCTCTACCGCCGCCTGGTCGCCCCGCGCCTCGCGCCGCCCACCGAGCGCGAGCACCCCGCACCGCCGACCTTCGCGCAGCTCGTCGGGCTGCTGGTGACGGCGACGGGCCTCGTGCTGCACCTGCTCGGGGTTCCGGGCGCGCTCGTGGTCGCGGCGAGCGCCGCCTTCCTCGCGGCCTTCCTCAACGCGGTCTTCGCCTACTGCCTCGGCTGCCAGCTGTACGTGCTGCTCGTGCGGGTCGGGATCATCCGCCGCTCGGCATCGCCCGCGTAGGCTGAAGGCCCGCAGTCCGCACGAGTCGTCAGGAGCACTGCCATGGCCGTCACCAGCGAAGCAACCACCCTGTGGTTCGGATCCTTGCTCGAGGGCTCGGGCACCACGTCGCTCGACTCCTCCGATGCCGGGGAGTTCCCCGTCACCTGGGCGGCGCGCTCGGAGGGCGTCGCGGGGCGCACGAACCCGGAAGAGCTGCTCGGGGCCGCCCACTCGGCCTGCTACTCGATGGCGCTCTCGAACGCCCTCAGCAAGGCCGGGCACGCGCCCGAGAGCCTGCAGGTGACGGCCGCCGTCACGTTCGTGCCGGGTGAGGGCATCACGGGCAGCCACCTGCTCGTGAGCGCGAAGATCCCCGGCCTCGGCGCCGAGGAGTTCCAGGCCTTCGCCGAGCAGGCGAAGACGGGATGCCCGGTCTCGGCCGCGCTGACCGGCATCGCTATCACGCTCGAAGCCTCGCTCGCGTAGTGGCCGCCCCCGCACCCCAGCGCGTGCTCATCGCCGGGGCCTCCGGCATGATCGGCACCGAGCTGCAGCGCCAGCTGCGGGCCGACGGGCACACCGTGCTGACGCTCGTGCGCCGGGCGCCGCGCACCGAGACCGAGTTCGCGTGGGCGCCGGAGGCGCGCGTCGTCGACTTCCGCGTCTTCGAGCAGGCCGACGCCGTCGTGAACCTGTCGGGCGCCTCGATCGCGCGCATCCCCTGGACCCGCGGCTACAAGAAGCAGATCCTCGAATCGCGCGTGCGGGCGACTCGCGCGCTCGCCGAGGGCATGGCCATGGCGAGCACTCCCCCGAAGGTCTTCCTCAGCGGCTCCGCCGTCGGCTTCTACGGCGACCGCCCCGCGGTGCGCCTGACCGAGGAGGCGGGCAAGGGCGAGGCCTTCCTGAGCGACGTCGTCGCGGCGTGGGAGGAAGCGGCCGGACTCGCCCCCGAGGCGACGCGCACCGTGCTCATGCGCACGGGTCTCGTCGTGGGGCGCGGCGGGGCGATGACCCCCCTGCGCCTGCTGACCGCGGTCGGCGCGGCCGCGCGCATCGGTTCGGGCGGGCAGCACTGGCCGTGGATCAGCCTCTACGACGAGGCCGCGGCGATGCGCCACCTGCTGACCTCGACCCTGCGCGGCCCCGTCAACCTCGCCGGCCCGACGCCCGCGACGAGCGACCGCATCACGCGCGCGCTCGCGGCGGCGATGCACCGCTGGCACCTGCTGACCCTGCCCGAGGGCCTCATCGGCCTCATGATGGGCGACGCCGGGCGCGAGCTGCTGCTCTCGAGCCAGAAGCAGGTGCCGGCGAAGCTCCTCGCCGACGGCTTCCGGTTCCGCCATGAGACGGTCGAGCAGGCGATCGAGGAGCTCGTGCGGCCGACGCCGCGCGACTAGCCGGCGGGGGGCGCGGCGCGCTCGAGCCGCATGGCCTCGCGCATCGCCCAGCGGGCGCGGCGGCGGTCGCGGCTCGCGTCGTAGGCGAGGGCCAGCCGGAACCAGTGCTGCCACGATTCGGGATGCTGCTGCACCTCGAGCGCGTACCGCGCGAACACCGCGTCGGCGGCTTCGCGCTCGACGCGACCGCTCACGCGCGCGGGCAGCTCGTCGTCGGGCAGGCCGCCCTCGGCCTCGAGCCGCCGGGCGAGGGCCTCAGCCCGGAACCCGAAGCGCAGCTCGACGACGAGCGCCCAGAATCCCAGCAGCGGGAAGACGACGAGGGCCCAGCCCATGCCCTGCACGATCGGCATCGGATCGCCGATGAGCCGAATGGCGTACCCGAGCACGACGACGAGGTACAGCCCCAGGAGGGCCGCCATGCCGAAGACGGCCCAGCGGGCGCGGCTCATTCGGCGTCGGCCGCGTCGGGCTGGGCGGCCGCGGGGCTGCTCAGGCCGATGAGCGCGTCGAGGCCGACGACGAGGCCCGTGGTCTCGAGCGCGGCGCGCAGGCCGAGCAGGATGCCCGCCTCGTACGAGCTGGGCGAGAGGGTCTCGTGCGTGAGGGTGAGCACCTCGCCCGTGCCGCCGAAGTGCACGTCTTGCCGAGCAACGGCACCCTGCAGCCGCAGCGAGTGGATGGGCACGCTCGCGACCTGCTGCCCGCGGGCCCGCTGGTCGGTGTGCGGGGCGACGACGGGGCCGAGCTCGGCGCGCGCGTGGCCGATGAGCTCGGCGGTGCGCACGGCCGTGCCCGAGGGCGAGTCGACCTTCGCGGCGTGGTGGGTCTCGACGATCTCGATCGACTCGAAGTAGCGCGCGGCGATCGTGGCCAGGTGCGTCGCGACGACGCTGCCGAGCGAGAAGTTCGGGATGACGACGACCCCCGCATCCGGGTGCGCCTGCAGGAGGGTGCGGAGCGTGCGCAAGCGGTCCTCGCTCCAGCCGCTCGTGCCGACGAGCACCTTGAGCCCCGCGCGCACCGCGTGGTCGACGACCGTGGGCGAGACGCCGGGGGCGGTGACGTCGAGCACGACATCGGCACCGAGCATCTCGCCGAGGTCGGAGCGCGAGTCGAGCCGCGCGACGAGCGCGAGATCGGCCTGCTGCTCGATGAGCGTGCACGCGAGCGACCCGAGTCGTCCGCTCGCACCGACGACGGCGACTCGAGTGACCATGGGCCCAGTCTACGGCGGGCGGCCCCTCGCCTAGGCTGAGCGCATGGTCACCTGGCGCACCGCCCTGCCGAGCGATGAGCCGGCCCGATTCCTGCTCGATCAGTACTTCACGGCACGGGCCCACGGCTTCCCGGGCGGGCCTGACGCCTACCGGCGCACGGTGCCCGACGATGCCGAGTTCACGCCGCCCGCGGGCGTCTTCCTGCTCGTCGAGGGCGAGAACCTCTCGGGCGAGCCGGCCGATGTGGGATGCGGCGGCGTGCGGCGCATCGCCGACGGGCCCACCGGGCCGCGCTTCGAGGTCAAGCACCTCTGGGTGCAGCCGCATACCCGCCGGCTGGGGTACGGGCGCGCGCTCATGGACGAGCTGAGCGCTCGCGCCCGCGAGCTCGGCGCCCACGAGCTCGTGCTCGATACGAATGAGAGCCTCGAGGCCGCGGGCGCGCTCTACCGTTCGCTCGGCTTCGCGCCGATCGCCCCCTACAACGACAACCCGAACGCGACGACCTGGCTGGGCCGCTCGCTCTGAGCGGCGAGCGGATCAGGCGAGGCTGAGGAAGAGCTTCTCGAGGTCGGCGACCTCGACGGGGTCGCCGCCGTTCTCACCCTCGCGCAGGCACTCCTTCATCGCCGAGGCGATGATGGCGAATCCGGCGCGATCGATGGCGCTGGATGCCGCGCTCAACTGGGTGACGATGTCGCGGCAGTCGCGCCCGTCGTCGATCATCGCGAGCACGGCGCCGAGCTGGCCCTGCGCGCGGCGCAGCCGGTTGGCGATCCTTTTCGCCTCATCCGTCGGGATCGTCGTCATCGGTCGTCTCCTGTCTCGTAGTCGAGGCCGCGCTGCACCCAGGCCATCGTTCCGCCCGCGACCGAGACCGCGTCGAAGCCGTTGGCGAGGAGGAAGTCGGCGGCGCGCTGGCTGCGCGCGCCCGAGCGGCAGATCACGTAGAGGGTCTCGTCGCGCGGCAGGGCATCCAGCGCGTCGGGGATCGTGCCGAGCGGCACGAGCCGGACGCCGGGGACGTGCGCGTCGATGTACTCGTCGACCTCGCGGACGTCGACGACGGTCGCCCCGCGCTCGCGCTCGATGACGAGCTGGTCGACGGTGATCTCGTCTGCCACAGCGGGCTCCTTCTGGTCGGGTGGTGCGGGGGGATGCGCGTGCTCAGGCGGTGATGAGCGCCGACTCGAGCGCCGCGGTGCCGGCGCGCCACGTGGCGTAGCCGCCGTCGAGGTTGGCCGCGGTCACACCGTACTGCCGCAGCAGCGCGGCGGCCGTGTGGCCGCGCTGGCCGACCTTGCAGTGCACGATGACCTTCTGCCCGCGCAGGCTCTCGGCGTGCTCGCGCAGCTCGTCGACCGGCATGAGCTCGCTGCCGGGGATGGCGCCGAGGGCGTTCTCGCCGGGGGTGCGCACGTCGATGAGGCGCCAGCCCTTCGCCTGCATCTCGGCGAGCTCGTGCCACTGCACGCTGAGCTCGCCGTCGATGAGGTTGTCGTCGACGTAGCCGAGCATGTTGACGGGGTCTTTCGCCGAGGCGAACTGCGGCGCGTAGGCGAGCTCGAGGTCGGCGAGGCCCCGCGCGGGGATGCCGCCGGCCATCGCGGTGGCGATGACATCGATGCGCTTGTCGGCGCCCCCGCCGACCGCCTGGGCGCCGAGGATGGCGTCGGTCTCGGCGTCGACGATGAGCTTGAGGGCGAGCAGCTCGGCACCCGGGTAGTAGCCGGCGTGGTTCGTGGGGTGCGTGTGGATGACGCGGATCGCGCGCCCTTCCTCGCGCAGCTCGCGCTCGGTGCGGCCGACGGCCGCGGCCGTGAGGCCGAAGAGCCCGATGACCGCGGTGCCGAGGGCGGGCACGGCGGCGTGCGGGCGGCCCGCGATGGCATCGGCAGCGAGGCGCCCGTGGCGGTTCGCGAGGCCGGCGAGCCAGACCGGTGCGGGGTCGCCGTCGAAGCGCTGCTTCACGACCGCGTCGCCCACCGCGTAGATGGCCGGGTCGGAGGTCTGCTGGAACTCGTCGACGATGATGTGCCCGCGGGCGTCGAGGGTCAGTCCCGCCTCGCGCGCGATCGCGCTGTCGGCCTGCACCCCCACCGAGAGCACGACGAGCTCGCTCGGCAGGGTGCGGCCGTCGGCGAGCACGACGTGGTCGTCGGCGATCGCGGAGACCGTCGTGCCGAGGTGCAGCTCGACGCCGTTGGCCCGCAGGCGCTCGGCGACGATGTGCGCCATCTCGATGTCGAAGGGGCGCAGCACGTGCGGCATCGACTGCACGACGGCGACGTCGAGGCCGCGGTGGCGCAGGTTCTCGGCGAGCTCGAGGCCGATGAAGCCCGCGCCGACGATGACGGCGCGCCGGGCATCCTGCGCCGCGGCGATGATGCGATCCATGTCGGCGATGTCGCGCAGCGTCAGGCCGCGCTCGACTCCGTCGATGGCGGGGCGCACGGGCGCGGCACCGGGGCTCAGGATGAGCGCGTCGTAGCCGATCGACTGCTCGGAGCCGGTCGTGAGATCGCGCGCGAGCACGGTGCGGGCATCCCGATCGATCGCGACGGCCTCGGTGCGCACGCGCACGTCGAGGGCGAACCGGGCGCCGAGCGAGGCCGGGGTCTGCAGGATGAGGGCCTCGCGATCGGCGATGACGCCGCCGACGTGGTACGGCAGACCGCAGTTGGCGAACGAGACGTGCTCGCCGCGCTCGAGCACGATGATGCGGGCGCTCTCGTCGAGGCGGCGAAGCCGGGTGGCGGCCGACATGCCGCCGGCCACACCACCGACGATGACGTAGGTTCGAGGGGAGGTCATGCTGCGAGTATATACCCCCGGGGGTATTTTGCGCTCCCCCTCCCAGCGCTCTCCCGAATCGCGCTCAGCGCGGTGTGCGACGCTGACCGTCATGCAGCGACCGGCCATCCTCACCCGCGCGCGCGGGCGCATCCTCGTGATGTTCTCGGG
>LNFD01000314.1 GCA_001464255.1 Actinomycetales bacterium Ga0077552
GTACGCCGATGCCGCGGTATTCCTCGGGCACCGTGAGATCGTCGGGTTGAAAGTAGAGGCCCGGCTCGATCGTGAAGACCATGCCGGCCTCGACGATGCCGTCCATGTAGAACTCGCGCCGCGCCTGCCCGCAGTCGTGCACGTCGAGCCCGAGGTGGTGCGATGTTCCGTGCACCATGTAGCGGCGGGGGTACCCCGCGTCCGGCTGCAGGCTCTCCGACGCCGACACAGGCAGCAGCCCCCACTCGGCCGTCTTCGCCGCGATCACCTGCATCGCCGCCGCGTGCACCTCTCTGAAGCGGATGCCCGGCTTCACGATCGCGAACGCCGCGTCGGCCGCCTCGCGCACGGCCTCGTACACCCGGCGTTGCACTTCGGTGAAGGTGCCCGACACCGGCAGCGTGCGCGTGATGTCGGCGGTGTAGTAGCTCTCGAGCTCGACGCCCGCGTCGATCAGGATGAGGTCGCCCGGCACGACGGGCCCGTCGTTGCGCGTCCAGTGCAGGATGCACGCGTGCGGGCCGCTCGCCGCGATCGTGTCGTAGCCGACCGTGTTGCCCTCGGCGCGCGCGCGTCGGTTGAAGGTGCCCTCGACGAGGCGCTCGCCGCGCGGGTGCGCGACGATCGCGGGCAGGTCGCCGATCACGTCGTCGAAGCCCTGCTGCGTCGCGGCGACCGCGCGGCGCATCTCGGCGATCTCGAAAGCGTCTTTCACGAGCCGCAGCTCGCTGAGGTCGCGTGCGAGCTCGTCGTCGCGCGCGGTGTCGACCTCGTCGACGCCGGCCATCAGCCGGGCTCCGTCGACCTGGTCGGTGAGGGCCCGGTCGGCCTCGCGCACGATGCGAGCCCCGCCGTCGCGAGCCCGAGGTCGACCGCGACCTCGGCGAGCGAGGGCCGCGGCCCCGTCCAGAACTCGCCGATCTCGGGGTTGGCGTAGAACTCGTCCGAGTCGCGGCCGGCCCCCTCGCGGAAGTACAGCGTCGCCACGTGCCCGTCGCCGGCGGGCTCGAGCACGAGCACGCTGCCGGGCACGGTGTCGGCACCCCAGCCGGTCAGGTGCGCGAAGGCCGAGTGCGCGCGGTACGGGTGGTCGGTGTCGTTCGAGCGCTGCTTGGCCGGCCCCGCGGGCAGCACGAGGCGCACGCCCGGGTAGAGCGCCGACAGGCGGGCGCGGCGCTCGGCGGCGCGGGCGGCCGCGGGGCGCTCCGAGGTGCCGGCGGCGGGCCGCTCGGCCCAGCCGCTCGAGATGTACTGCCGGAAGGTGTCGCTCGCCGGGGTGGTCGAGCGGTTCTCGGTCGCGCGCGGAGCATCCGTTGCCTCGGTCATGCCGTCCATTCTGGCACCGGGCGGATGCTCGCCCGCCGCTACTCGAGGATCAGCCGCGCCACCACGGGTCGGTGGTCGCTGCCGCTGCCGTCCTCCGTCGTGATGACGCGCATGCCCGTCACCGTGATGTCGGGCGTCACGAAGACGTGGTCGATGGGGGCGCCCAGCAGGGGCGGCAGGCGCGTCGGCCACGTGCCGACGGCGCCGTTGCCCGTCAGCAGGCCGGCGTTGAGGCAGTCGCCGAAGCCGAGCCCGGCGACGCCGGCCGCGGGGTCGACGACGCGGAAGTGGTCGGCGGTCGCGTTGAGGTCGCCCGCGAGAATGACCTGCTCGCCCCGGCACACCGATTCGACCCAGCGCAGGTCGGTGCGCCAGTTCTCGAGCTCGCCGGGGATGGGTGCGACGGGGTGCACGCCGATGATCGTCGGCCCCGAGCCGTCGACGGGCCGCAGCACCATGCTCGGCAGCACCGAGGTGTTGCCGACCTCGTCGTCGACCGAGTACTCGCCGAGGTCGACCGAGACGAGGATGCTCGTCGATCGCGCCTTGGCGACGTAGTCGAACGCGAACGAGTAGACCCACATCGGCCGCCCCTGCACGCGCGTGGCTTCGGCGATCGCGACGGCGGTCTCCTGGCTCGTCTCGGGCAGCACGACGATGTCGGCCTGCTCGGCGATGACGAGGTCGACGATGCGGTCGACGCCGGGGGCGTCGCCGAGGGTGTTCCAGGTGAGCACCGAGAGCTCGGCCGGCGCGCGGGTGGGGAACGACTCGTCGCCGAACCCTCGCGTCGACAGCACGGCCACATTGACGAGGGCGAAGAGCATCGCGAGCAGAGCGAGGCCGGCGAGGAAGCGCCGAGCGGCGGCCCACAGCATCGCCACGAGCGCGAGCGTGAACGCGGCCCCCACGGCGAGGGCGGCGGTGAGCGCGCGCACCGACACGAGCTGGGCGACGACGGGCGCCTCGGCGAGGCCGAACAGGCTCGGCCACGCGATCACGAGCAGCGCCGACCCGACGCCGACGAGGATGACGGCGGCGAGGAAGCGTCGGATCATGGTGGTGCGAGCCTACCCGCCGCCCCCGAGCCCCTCCCGGGGTGCCGGATGCCCGCCGCCCGCTCGACCGCCCGCTCAGCCGCCCGCCCGTAGCATGGCGGTATGACGCGCGGCCCGATCGATCTGCACACGCACAGCAGCGTGAGCGACGGCACGGAGACGCCGACCCAGCTGATCCGCGCGGCGATCGAGGCGGGCCTCGACACCGTCGCGATCACCGACCACGACTCGACCGCGGGCTGGGACGAAGCGCTCACGGCCGCCGCCGGCAGCGGCCTGCAGGTGATCCGCGGCATCGAGCTCAGCACCCGGCACGAGTGGCGCAGCGTGCACGTGCTCGGGTACCTCTTCGACCCGAACGACACGGCGATCGTGCGCGAGACCGCCCGCACGCGCGACGACCGGCTGAACCGCGCCGAGCGCATGGTGGCCCGGCTGTCGGAGGACTACGACGTGTCGTGGGACGACGTGCTCGCCCAGAGCGGCGGCGTCTCGATCGGCCGCCCGCACATCGCCGACGCTCTCGTCGCCCGCGGCATCGTGCCCAACCGCAGCGCGGCCTTCGAGTCGATCCTGCACTTCTCGGGCGGCTACTACCTGCCCCACGAGGCCCCCACCGTTCTCGACGGGGTCAGGATGATCGCCGAGGCCGGCGGTGCCCCCGTCCTTGCCCATCCCGCGACCCGCGGCCGCGAGGCCGTCGTCGATGGCGAGTCGCTCGCCCGCCTGGTCGAGGCCGGACTCGTGGGCCTCGAGGTCGGCCACCGCGAGAACACGCCCGAGGGGCGGGAGCGACTGGTCGAGCTCGCCGAGCGCTTCGACCTCGTCATGACGGGCTCGAGCGACTACCACGGCGAGGGCAAGCCCAACCGATTGGCCGAGAACACCACGACGCCCGAAGCGTTCGAGCGCCTCATCGCCGCGACGCGCGGCGTCGAGCCGGTGCGCGCCTAGCCAGCCGGTGCCGGCTCGGGGGCCCAGATGCCCCACAGCGCCTCGGTGAGCCCGGCGCGGTCGGCGCCGCGGCCGTTGCAGGCGAGCGCCATGACCGTCTCGCGATCGCTCGACACCCGGAAGGTCGAGAGGTAGCCGCCCCAGCGCCCGGAGTGGGAGAGCGTGCCGTCGCCGTTGAGGAAGATGCCCGCGCCGTAGAGCGAGCCGTCGCCGTCGGAGACCGCGCCCGTCGCGTGGTCGTCGGCGACGATCTCGCCATCGCGGTACTCGTCGCCCCACAGCGCGAGCTCGGACGGGGTCGTGATGATGCCCGTGTGGCCGTAGGCGCTCCACGCCCCCTGCTGCACCGCGAGGTCGACCTCGTACGAGGTCGCGATGTCGGGGGCGAGCAGGGTCGGCGCGAGCGTCATGTCGAGCGCGAGCGGGCCGAAGACGCGCGCCTGCAGGAACTCGGGCAGCGGCAGCCCGCTGACCGTCTCGACGACCGCCGCGAGCAGCACGTAGTGGCTGTTCGAGTAGAAGTAGCCCTCGCCCGGCTCGCGGTCGGGCTCGCGCGCGATCGCGGCGAGCGTGGTGCCCTGGTCGGCCGCATCGGTGAAGCCGATGCCCTCGCGGTCGAGCTCGATCCAGTAGTCGGGAAGCCGCGCCGTGTGGTGCAGGAGCGAACCGAGGGTCACCTCGTCGGCCCAGCGGGGCAGGCCCGCGAGGTGGCGCGAGACGGGGTCGTCGAGAAAGAGCAGTCCGTCGCGCTGCAGCAGCAGCACCGCTGTCGCCGTGAACTGCTTCGAGATCGAGGCGATATCGAACCGCGTGCCGGTGGTCAGCGGGGTCGCCGAGG
>LNFD01000315.1 GCA_001464255.1 Actinomycetales bacterium Ga0077552
AGGGCCAGACCGACATGGCGATCGGATCAAGTGGCGTGCGGCTGCTGGATGACCTGCGCGGGTCGCGCGACGCCGCGGGCAAGCTGCTCGAGGTCACGGCGCCCGCCGTCGGCGACGAGATCGCCGCGGCCGCCGACCTCGTGAAGGGCAAGACGAGCGGCATCCCCGTCGCCGCGGTGCGCGGGCTCGCCCGCCTGCTCGACGACGGCGCCCCGGGCGCGCGCAGCCTCGTGCGCCCGCTCGCGGACGACATGTTCGCGACCGGCAGCCGCGAGGCCTACGACGAGGGTTACCGGGTGGGATTCTCGGCCCACGCTCCGGAAGACCGTGACAGAGTCGAGGAATGAGCATGACGACGACGTCCGAGGTCGGGGCGCTGAGCGCCGAGCAGTTCGCCGAGCTGGGGGCGGGCATCCGGCGGGCCATGAACGGTGTTCTCGACGGCAAGCCCGATGCCGTCGATGCTGCGCTCACGGTGCTGCTGGCCGAAGGCCACCTGCTCATCGAAGACGTGCCGGGCGTCGGCAAGACGATGCTCGCCCGCGCGCTCGCCCGATGCATCGCCGGCACCGTCTCGCGCATCCAGTTCACGCCCGACCTGCTGCCGGCCGACATCACGGGCGTCAGCGTGTTCCGCCAGCAGCTCGGCACGTTCGAGTTCACCCCCGGCCCGGTCTTCGCCCACATCGTCATCGGCGACGAGATCAACCGCGCGAGCCCCAAGACGCAGTCGGCGCTGCTCGAGTGCATGGAGGAGCAGCAGGTCACGGTCGACGGCCGCACCCATCACCTCGAGAGCCCCTTCCTCGTCGTCGCCACGCAGAACCCCATCGAGATGGAGGGCACCTACGCGCTGCCCGAGGCGCAGCGCGACCGGTTCATGGCCCGCATCTCGATCGGCTACCCCGACGCCGAGAGCGAGGCGCTCATGGTGCGCGATCGCGAGCACGGCAGCCCGCTTGACCGCGTCGAGCCCGTCGTCGACGTCGCGGGCCTGCGCCGCATGATCGCGACCGTTCGCGAGGTCTACGTGAGCCCCGCCGTCGAGCGCTATGCCGTCGCGATCGTGCAGGCCACGCGCGACGACTCGGCCCTGCGCCTCGGCGCGAGCCCGCGCTCGACCCTGCAGCTCGTGCGGGCGAGCCGTGCGCGCGCCGCGCTCGACGGCCGCGACTTCGTGCTGCCCGACGACATCGACGCCCTCGCGACCACCGTGCTCTCGCACCGCATGGTGCTCGTGCCGCGCGCGCAGCATCCCGACGGGTCGGCGGTGCGCAGCGTCGACGAGGTCGTCGACCGCATCGTCGCCGCGACGCCCGTCCCGGTGCCGACGGCGCGCGACTAAGGGCCCTGCGTGCCTCGACTGACCGCTCGCGGCATCGCGTTCCTCGTGGTCGCGGTGGCGCTCGTGGTGCTCGCCTACACGCTCGAGCGTCCTGAGCTGCTGCCGATCGCGGCGATCGCGGGCGCCGCTCCGCTCATCGCGCTCGCGGCCGTGGCGAGTTCGCGGCCGCGCGTGCGGGTCGGTCGTCAGCTCGACCCGGTCGTCGCGACCGAGGGCGAGCCCGTGCAGGTGAGCGTCACGGTGAGCGGGCGGGCGCGGGCCGCCGAGTGGATCGAGCGCGTGCCCATGGCCCCCGGCTACGCAGGCCCCGGGCGCCTGCGCGAAGTGACCGCCACGCGGCCGGGCAGCATCGGCTACCGCTACTGGCCCGCGCGCCGCGGCCTGCAGACCGTCGGCCCGCTGCTCATCGAAGACCGCGACCCCTTCGCCCTCGCCCTGCGCGTCACCGACACGCGCGCCGTCGTCGCCCAGCTCGTGCTGCCCGAGGTCACGCCGCTGCCCGCCGGGCCCGTGCCCGACCCCTCGACCGAGGCAGGGCCCCGCACGGCCCGCTCGCGCGAGCGCGCCGACGACGACGTCGTGACGCGCGAGTACCGCGACGGCGACGCCCTGCGCCGCGTGCACTGGCGCGTGACGGCGCGCCAGGGCGAGCTCATGGTGCGGCAGGACGAGCCGCAGGCAGGCCCCCACGCCCGCCTCGTGGTCGACGCGCAGTCGCTCGGCTACCTCGACGCCCGGCTCGTGCGCGACGTGGGCGCGCGGTCGTCGCGAACCTCGTCGAGCGCGACCTTCGAGTGGGTCGTGCGCATGGCCGCCTCCGCGGCGGTGCACCTCGCCGAGCGCGGCTACACGGTCGAGCTCGTCACGCCGACGCCGCGAACGGCCGAGGCCCCCGCGGCCGATGGCCCCGTCGGCGACGTGCTCGGCGAGCTCGCGCTGCTCGCCCTCGCCGCGCGCACGGGCGACCTCGACGAGCGCTCGACGCCGGGGGCCCCGCCGGTCGTCGCGATCGCCAGCGCGCCCGACGACCAGACGGTGCGGTGGAT
>LNFD01000316.1 GCA_001464255.1 Actinomycetales bacterium Ga0077552
GCTCGGGCGCACGACGCGCGAGCTGGGGGCGGCGACTCCGGATGCCCGGCACGAGCGCCTCGCCGCCGCGGGTCTCGACGCCCGCGCCGAGGCGAACCTCGACGCGCTGCTGCGCGAGCAGGCCGAGGCCACCGGGCAGCTGCCGAGCGAGCTGACCCTCGTCGTCGAGCGGTTCCGCGACGAGCTCGGCGACTGGCGCATCGTGCTGCACTCCCCGTACGGCATGGCCGTGCACGCGCCGTGGGCCCTCGCGGTGACGGCGCGCATCCGCGAGCGGCACGGCTACGACGGGGCGGCGATCGCGGCCGATGACGGCATCGTCGTGCGCCTGCCCGACACCGAGGCGCAGCCGCCCGGCGCCGAGCTGTTCCTCTTCGAGGCCGACGAGCTGCACGACCTGGTCACGGCCGAGGTCGGCGGGTCGGCGGTGTTCGCCGCGCGGTTCCGCGAGTGCGCAGCCCGCGCGCTGCTGCTGCCCCGCCGCGACCCCGGCCGCCGCAGCCCGCTCTGGCAGCAGCGCCAGCGCGCGAGCCAGCTGCTCGAGGTCGCGCGCGAGTTCCCCGACTTCCCCATCGTGCTCGAGACCGTGCGCGAGGTGCTGCAAGACGTCTACGACCTCCCCTCCCTCGTCGAGCTCGCGGCGGGCATCGCGCAGCGCAGCATCCGCATCGTCGAGGTCGAGACGCCGAGCCCCTCGCCGTTCGCGCGCAGCCTGCTGTTCGGCTACGTCGCGGCCTTCCTCTACGAGGGCGACAGCCCGCTCGCCGAGCGGCGGGCCGCGGCGCTCAGCATCGACCCCGCGCTGCTCGCCGAGCTGCTCGGGCGCGCCGAGCTGCGCGAAGTGCTCGACCCGGCCGTCATCGCGCAGCTCGAGGCCGAGCTGCAGCGCCTCGCCCCCGATCGCCGGGCGCGCGACGCGGAGGGGGTCGTCGACCTGCTGCGCATCCTGGGCCCGCTCTCGATCGCAGAGATCGCCGACCGCACGCTCGACGAGGTCGACGTGACCGCCGAGCTCGAGCGGCTCGCGCGCGAGAACCGCGTCTTCCGCGCGACGATCGCGGGCGAGCAGCGCTGGGCCGGGGTGGAGGACGCCGCTCGCCTGCGCGACGCCCTCGGCACGCCCATCCCCCACGGCGTGCCGAGCGCCTTCCTCGACCCGGTGCCCGACCCCGTCGGCGACCTCGTCGCCCGCTTCGCCCGCACCCGCACCCCCTTCGCCGCGACCGATGTGGCTGCGCGGTACGGCCTCGGCATCGCCGTGGCGACGGATGCCCTGCGCCGGCTCGCCGCCGACCGCCGTCTCATCGAGGGCGAGTTCCGGCCCGGCGCCTCGGGCACCGAGTGGGTCGACGCCGAGGTGCTGCGCCGACTGCGCTCGCGCAGCCTCGCGGCGCTGCGGAAGGAGATCGAGCCCGTCAGCCACGGCACGCTCGGGCGCTTCCTGCCCGCCTGGCAGCACGTCGGCAGTGCGGGCGTCGGCACGGGTGCGGCCCGACCGGGGCTGCAGGGCATCGACGGCGTGCTGCAGGCGATCGAGCAGCTGCAGGGTGCCGCCCTGCCGGCGAGCGCGTGGGAGACCCTCGTGCTGCCGAGCCGCGTGCGCGACTACTCGCCCGCCTGGCTCGACGAGCTGTGCGCGAGCGGCGAAGTCGTCTGGGCCGGCGCGGGCAGCCTGCCCGGCAACGACGGCTGGGTGAGCCTGCACCTCGCCGGCACGGCGCCGCTGAGCCTCGCCGAGCCCGACGAGCTCGAGCTCACCGAGCGGCAGCGGCGCGTGCTCGACGCGCTCGCGGGCGGCGGCGGCTTCTTTTTCCGGCAGCTCGCGAGCGCGGTGGCCGCCGCGGGCGAGGCCGGCGGCGACGACGCGGCCCTCGTCGACGAGCTCTGGCAGCTCGTGTGGGCAGGGCTGCTGACGAACGACACCCTCGCGCCGCTGCGCGCGACACTCGGGGGCACGGCGACCCGCAAGGCCGCGCCGCGGGCCCGCAGCTACCGGGGGTACGCGCGCCCGGCATCCGTCACGCAATCGGGGCCGCCGACGGTCGCCGGCCGGTGGTCGCTGCTGCCGGAGCGCGAGACCGACCCCACGCGCCGCACGGCCGTCGCGATCGACCGCATGCTCGAGCGCCACGGCATCGTCACGCGCGGCGCCGTGCAGGCCGAGGGGCTGCGCGGCGGATTCGCCCTCGCCTACTCGGTGCTCGCACGCATGGAGGAGGCCGGATCGGTGCGCCGCGGCTACATCGTCGAGGGCCTCGGCGCGGCGCAGTTCGCGACGCCCGCCACGATCGACCGCGTGCGCACCTTCGGCAGAGACGCGGATGCGGCCCCCGCCCTCGCCCCCCTCGTCCTCGCCGCGACCGACCCCGCCAACCCCTACGGCGCGGCCCTGCCGTGGCCCGCGAGCCTGCCCGATGCGGCCGCGGGGTCGACCGCGCACCGACCGGGTCGCAAGGCCGGTGCCATGGTCGCTCTCGTCGACGGGCACCTCGCGCTCTACCTCGAGCGCGGCGGCAAGAGCGTGCTGACCTTCACCGACGAGCTCGCCGTGCTCGAGCCGGCCGCGGTCGAGCTCGCCGCCGTCGTGCGCGCGCGCCTGCGCTCGCTGCGGGTCGAGCGGGTGAACGGCGCGAGCGCCTTCGGCACGCCGCTCGCCGAGGCGCTGCAGGCCGCTGGGTTCGTGGCGACGCCCCAGGGCCTGCGCATCAGGGTGTGAGGTGAGCGATGCCCGAGGGTGACACCATCCATCGCGCGGCCGCGCGGCTGCACGCGGCGCTCGCGGGCCAGACCGTGCTGCGGAGCGACGTGCGCGTGCCGCGCTTCGCGACCGCCGACCTCAGCGGCGAGCGCGTCGACGAGGTCGTCGCGCTCGGCAAGCATCTGCTCATGCGCATCGGCGACGTGACCGTGCACTCGCACCTGAAGATGGAGGGCGTCTGGCACGTCATGCGGCTCGGCGAGCGCTGGCGCCGCCCCGCCTTCGAGGCGCGCATGGTGCTCGAGACGACGGCGACCGAGGGTCAGCCGTGGCAGGCCGTCGGCTTCGCGCTCGGCGAGCTCGAGCTCGTCGCCCGCGACGCCGAGGACGAGGTCGTCGGCTACCTCGGCCCCGATCCGCTCGGCCCCGACTTCGACCGCGACGAAGCGCTGCGGCGCCTCACGGCCGACCCCGATCGGCCCATCGGACTCGCGCTGCTCGACCAGCGCAATGTCGCCGGCTTCGGCAACGACTACCGCAACGAGCTGCTCTTCCTGCGCGGGGTGCTGCCCGAGACTCCCGTCGGGGCCGTGGATGCCGCGGCGGCCCTCGACCTCGGCGTGCGTCTGATCCGCGCCAACCGCGATCGCGACGAGCGCACGACGACGGGCAACACCCGACGCGGCGAGCGCCTCTGGGTCGCGCACCGCGACGGCCAGCCGTGCCGCCGATGCGGCACGCGCATCCGCCGCGGCATGCTCGGCGACGACGCGCTCACCGAGCGCATCACGTGGTTCTGCCCGAGCTGTCAGCGCTAAACACGCCTTTTCTGATTTCGACCAGAAGCACGTTCCGGAGCACAACGAGACGAGACAGTCGCTTTTGGTACATCGTTCGGTGTACTGTTTCGGGCATGAACTCGATAGCCTCTGTGCGACTCGATGCGATTCGTCGTATCGGCAAAGCGCTCGCTGACCCGACGCGCGCATCCATCCTTCTTGCTCTTCTCGATGGGTCGCGCTACCCGGCCGACCTGGTCGATGAGCTCGGCATCACGAAGCAGAGCGTCTCGAACCACCTCGCGTGCCTGCGGGATTGCGGCATCGTGGTGGCCGAACCGACCGGTCGACGAGTGCTCTATGAAATTGCGGATGCACGCCTGCGCCACGCACTCCAGGATCTTGTCGGGGTCGTGCTTGCCGTCGACCCGGTTGATGCGTGCGACGTGAGCTCGACTGAGCGTGAGGAACGCGCGTGACCACGACGGCGAGATCCCTCCCTGACCAGAACCGCACCGCACTCCTGCGCCGACGCGTGAAGGTCATTGTTGCCTTCACGATCAGCTACAACGTCATCGAAGGAATCATCGCCCTCGTCGCCGGAACTGCTGCCGACTCGGCGGCGCTCATCGGCTTCGGGCTCGACTCGGGAGTCGAAGTGCTCTCCGCGACCGCCGTGGCGTGGCAGTTCACACGCCGTGAACCGGAGCGATATGAGAAGCCGGTGCTTCGCGTAATCGCATTCGCGTTCTTCGCCCTTGCCGCCTACACGATTGTGGGGTCCACTCTGTCGTTGACCGGGGTTACCACTCCGGAGTCCAGCGGGGTGGGTATTGCGCTGGCGGCCGTGAGCGTCGTCGTCATGCCGCTCCTGTCTGTGGTCGAACGACGAACTGGTAGGGAACTGGGCTCTGCCACTGTGGTGGCGGACTCGAAGCAGACCCTGATCTGCTCACTTCTGTCGGCGGCTGTGCTTCTCGGGCTGGTCGCGAACGCCGTGTTCGGGTGGGTGTGGGCGGATGCACTCGCCGCGCTTGTGATCGGAGCCTTTGCGATTCGCGAGGGGATCGAAGCGTGGAACGGAGACACCTGCTCCACGGCAATCGGTGAACTCATGGAGGGCTCCAGCAGTCAGGAGCACCACCACAGCGAGGGGAACCACGCGTGAGTGCCGACGGCCATACTCACAAAGCAGGCACCGTCAATCGACGGCGCCTGGCGATCGCCTTCGGGCTCACAGCGAGCGTGCTCGTCGCGGAGGTGATCGGCGCCATCATCACCGGTTCACTGGCACTGCTGGTGGATGCCGCGCACATGCTGACCGATACGGGCGGCCTGCTGGTTGCCCTTTTCGCCGCCCAGCTCATGCAACGGCCAGCGACGTCTCGCCGCACCTGGGGTTTGCGTCGCGCTGAGGTGCTCGCGGCGACCGCGCAGGCGGCGGTACTTCTCGGCGTTGGCCTCTTCGTCGTCATCGAAGCGGTACAGCGGTTCAATCAACCGGCAGAAATCGCCAGTGTCGAGCTGCTCGTCTTCGGCATCATCGGCCTTGTCGCGAACGTCGTCGCCATTGTGGTGCTGTCGGGCGGACGCGGCGACAACCTCAACATGCGGGCCGCGTTTCTGGAAGTGCTCAACGACGCGCTCGGATCGGTGGCCGTGATCGTCGCCGCAATCGTGATCATGACAACCGGGTTTCAGCAGGCCGACTCGATCGCCGCACTGCTGGTAGGGATGCTGATCGTTCCCCGCACGCTGCGTCTGCTGCGCGACGCCCTCGACATGCTTCTCGAGTCGGTACCGCGCGGCATCGATCTCGACGAAGTGCGGCAGCATCTTCTCGATGAGGAGCACGTTATCGACGTGCACGACCTGCACATCACTCAGATCGCCACCGGGCTGCCTGTCTTGACCGCGCACGTCGTGGTCGAGGCTGGGTGCTTCCACGACGGTCACGCACCCGAGATCACTCAAGCACTTCAGCGGTGTGTCGCCGAGCATTTCCTGGTCGCCATCGACCACGCAACGTTTCAGCTTGAGCCTGCGACTGCGCAGCCCGGTCACCTCGTGCACTGATGCAGAGTGACTACGCTCACTGGCCATGAGGTCATCACGGGTCGCCGCCGCCGTCGTCTTCGCCGCGCCCGTGGTCGCCTGGGCGACCGCGCACCTCTCGTCACCGGAGGTTCGACGGTGGCGGCCGGGAGCGGGCGACCGCACGATCGTGGCGGGTCTCGGTGTGCGGCAGTTCGGGGCGGGCGACACCCTCGTCGTGCTGCTCTCGGGGCTCGCCTCGAGTGAACGGCTCTGGGGAGCCGCCTACGACGTTCTCGGGAAGCGGGCGCGCGTGGTCGCCATCGACCCCATCGGGTTCGGGACATCCATGCACAGTCCGGCGCTGGACCACCCGATCGATGCCGATGCGCACGTCGACGGCGTGCTCGCCGTGCTGCGCGAGCTCGGCCTGGATGCCCTGCCGGCCGTCGTGGTCGGCCACTCGATGGGGGCATCCCTCGCGCTGCGCGTCGCCGCCCGGCACGCCCCCGCACGCGCGGTGGTCGCCTTCGATGCCCCCCTCTACGACACGCATGAGGAGGCCGACCACCGCGTGCGGCACATGGGGTGGTTCGAGGCGCTGCTCGCGCAGGGGCCGCTCGCGGAGCGCGTGTGCCACTGGATGTGCGAGAACCGCGCCGTCGCCCAGGGTGTCGCCGTCGTCGTCAGCCCGCGCCTACCCGTGGCC
The DNA here is from genome assembly GCA_001464255.1 of Actinomycetales bacterium Ga0077552. GTDB lineage: Bacteria > Actinomycetota > Actinomycetes > Actinomycetales > Microbacteriaceae > Microcella. Next base: position 6,221 of record LNFD01000316.1, read on the forward strand.
GTCGCACGCGATGCCGTGCAGCACACGTGGCACGGCTACGTCACCGGGTTCGACGCGCTCGTGCGCGACCCGGCGTGGGCGGAGGCGCTTCGCGAGCTGGAGGCTCGGAGCGTCGTCGTGCGACTGGTCGACGGGATCGATGATCCGGTTCCGGTGCCGGGGAGGGCCCGCGAGCTCGCCCGCACCCACGCGAACATCGCGGCGATCAGCCTGCCAGGCGGCCACCGCCTCCCGCTGAGCGACCCGGTCGGGTGCGCCGCGGTCGTGCTCGCCGCACTCAGCGAATACGCGGCCACGCCATCGTGAGGCGTGAGAAGATACCCCCTGGAGGTACTCGTCATGGTGAGGCGCGTCGCGTATGTGCTGCTGATCGCAGCGCTCGCCGTCGTCGGCATCGCCATGAGCGCGCACGGTTCGACGCTGGCACCCCACACCACTGCATCGACGCCGCCCATGATCTCGAGCGTCGCGCACGCTCCGCACGCTGACGTCTCTTCGGCAGCGCCCCACGTCGATTCCGAAGGAAGCACCCTGGCGGAAGCGCTGTGCGCCGATTGCCATGAGGACCACGCAGGCCTCGCCGTGGCCTGCGCCTTTCTCGCCCTGATCGTCGTTGTCGGCGTTCTGGTTCCCCTTCTCGCGATGCGATTCGGCGTCGCGGCGCCCGGGGTGTCGCTGCACGGTCACGCACCGCGCGGGATGGCCGAACCGCGTCCGCCGGATCTCGCAGAGCTCTGCATCAGTCGCCAGTGAATGAGCGCGGGGTGGCGGCATCGCCCGTCACCGTTGCGATCGAACATTCACTCACGACGAAAGTAGAAGAAGACATGAAGAAGACATTCCGCGTGCGCGCGATCACGACCAGCGCGCTCGCTCTCGTCACGGCGCTCGGCCTCGCCGCCTGTGCGCCGACGGCTGAACCCGCTGAGGGCTCCGGCGCCAACATGGCCGACGTCATGTTCGTGCAGATGATGATCCCGCACCACGAGGGTGCGATCGAGATGAGCGACATCCTGCTCGCCAAGTCCGGAATCGATCCTGACGTCGCGGAGCTGGCCGAGGAGATCAAGGCGGCGCAAGGTCCTGAGATCGAGCAGATGAAGGCATGGCTCGACGACTGGGGCATGCCGGAAATGAACGCCGATGGCGGCATGGACGGCATGGACCACGGCGGCATGGACGGCATGGGGGGGATGGACGGCATGACCGAGGACGACCTCGAGTCGCTCGAGGCCGCGAGCGGGCCGGAAGCGGAAGAGCTCTTTCTCGAGCTGATGATCGTGCACCACGAAGGCGCCATCGAGATGGCCGAGGATGTGCTCGACGATGGCGAACACCCCGAGGTGCGACAGCTGGCCGAGAACATCGTCTCGAGTCAGGCCGCGGAGATCGAGCGCATGCGCTCGATGCTCGACTCCTGATGCGGCGGACAGGTTCGGCGGCCGCTGGCGCGGTCGCCGCCCTCTCCGTCGTGCTCGCCGGGTGCTCAGCAACGACCTCAGAACCGCCGATCGTCGTTTCCCACCTGCACGCAGTCGATATCGACGATGAGAGCGGTGACATCTACCTCGCGACGCACGAAGGAATCCTTCGCGCGACGGCCGAATCGGGTGCCGACGATGTTCGCGTCGGCGGAGTCGGGTCGGTCGAGCGCCTCGGAGCATGGCGGGGCGACGTGATGGGCATGGCGAGGCTCGACGACACCATTTACCTCTCCGGTCATCCCGCACCGGACACCGACGCGCCGATGAACATCGGCGTCTACACCACTGACAGGAGCGGGGCCGAGTTCGCTTCGCTCGCGCTCGAGGGCGACGCGGACTTCCACAGTATGGCCGTGATGGCCGCGGCTGACGGGAGTACCGCTCTCGCGGGGATCGACTCGGTCACCGGGCGCGTGGTGGTGAGTCGCGACGGCGGTGCGACGTGGAGTGCTGGCGCTGCGCTCGGAGCACGATCCGTGAGCTGGGATGCGGATGCCGAGCATCTGTTCGCCACGACAGAGCAAGGCCTCCAGGTCAGCATCGATGATGGAGCGACGTTCACTCTTGTCGACAGCGCCCCTGTGCTGCTCCTCATTTCGGCTCCACCGCCCAGTACCCCGACGGGTGGGTTGCTCATGGGGCTCGATCTCGATGGTCGGGTGCATCTGAGCGCCGACGGTGAGACCTGGACCCCTGCAGGGCTCGCTCCCCCCGGTACGGAAGCCATCGCGGTGGGTAGTCGGGGAACCCTCGTGGCCGCCGGACTCGACGGAGTTCACCGATCGGATGACCGGGGAGCCACCTGGTCGATCGTCGCCGAGTTCTGACGAGAGTGGGGGTGCGGAGTGACACCGCACCCCCACTGCACCTACTTCTCGCTGATGACCTCGCGGATGCGGCTCGGCCGCCAGGCGACGATGCGCAGGGCGGTCGCCGACACGAGGGCGATGACGCCCGCGATGACGAGCGGCTGGGCCACCGCCTCGGCGATGCGCGGCACGACGTAGACACTCGGGTCGTAGATGCCCGACGCTGGCGGCACGCTGAACGCGAACTCGGCGTAGACGGTGAGCGCGAAGCCGATGACGGTCGCGATCGCCCCGACGATCCACAGCGAGCGCAACCACGGGTTGCCCGCGACGATGAGCTCGAAGTGCCGCTCGTCGGCGGGCTCGTCGAGCACGGTCGCCGTTGCCGGCTCGACGCGCGCGGCGGGCGGCGGGGCGATGCGCGGGGCTGGAGCGCGCAGCGCGACCGACTCGTCGACGATCGGAGCGCTCTCGCCGCCCCGCTGGAAGGCCTGGGGGTAGCGCGGGTCGATGCCGCCCGACGACCGCCCCGACGATGCCGCTGCCATGGTGCTCCTTCGCTGCCCGGCGGACCTGACCGGTACTCGCCGTCAGCCTAACCCCGGCCGCGCGGCGTGTCAGGGGGTGCCGGGTAGCCTCACAGCATGATCGCCGCCGCCCTGCGCCCGCTCGCCGTCGTCGCGCTCGTCGGGGTCATCGGCTCGCTCGACGGCTGCCTTGGCACGGGCGGCACAAGCACTCCCCTGCAACCCGGCTCGCCCGCCGCCTCGGCCGACGGCAGCGGCACGGTCGCGAGCATCACCGACGGCGACACCCTGCGCCTCGAGGTCGACGGGGTCGAGCTGCGCGTGCGACTGCTCGGCATCGACACCCCCGAGGTCTACCCGGACGTCGAGTGCTTCGGGCCCGAGGCCGAGCAGGCTCTCGCCGCACTCGCCCAGCCCGGCGCGACCCTCGGCTTCGCCTACGACCGCGACCCGCGCGACCGGTACGACCGCGAGCTGATGTACCTCTTCACCGCCGACGGCACCTTCATCAACTACGAGCTCGTCGCCCAGGGTTACGCCGAGGCCGTGCTCGTCGAACCCAACGACCGCTACTACGACGATCTCGTCGCCGCCGAGCGCGCGGCGCAGCGCGCGGGGCTCGGGCTCTGGGGCGGGTGCTGACTCAGACGCCGATCGGCTCGATGAGCTGCGGGCCGTCGCCCTTCAGGGGTGCGACCGGGTGCAGCACCGGCCTCGCTCTCGTGCACGACCATCTCGACGAGATCCTGATCTCCCTCGACCGTCGGGTGGAGCCACTCGTCCCACACCTCCCGGGGCAGCATGACGGGCGCACGATCGTGGATGCTCGCGGCCGGCCCGTGGGCCTCCCGCGTGAGCATCGTCGCCGTCAGCACCCACGGCGTCGGGGTTCCGCCCTCGGGGAACGGCGCGCGCCACCACGAGTAGAGCCCGGCGAAGGCGAGCTCGCCCGCCTCCGGGTCGGTGATGTAGTGCGGGGTCTTGGTCGTGCCGACCGTGTGCCACTCGTAGTAGCCGTCGGCGGGCAGGATCGCCCGCGAGCGCACCAGGGCGCCCTTGAAGGTGCTCTTCTCATGCACGGTCTCGCTGCGGGCGTTGAAGGTGGGGTATTTCGACGAT
>LNFD01000317.1 GCA_001464255.1 Actinomycetales bacterium Ga0077552
CCGGGAGTCGAGAAGACGCGAGCGTTGCCCCCGACGTCGCGCAGGCGGGCCACGACCGATTCGGTGAACCCGAGCCGCTCGGCGGCGACCTCGCTCGGGTCGAAGCCGATGCCGGCATCGGTGACGACGGCCCGCAGCACGTCGTCGCCCTGCGTGATCGTCACGTCGGCTTCGGTCACGCCCGCGTGGCGGCGCACGTTCTCGAGGCACTCGGCGAGGGCGAGCAGGAAGGCGTCGAGCACGTCGCTCGGCAGCAGCACCTGACCGCTGCCGTGCCAGCGCACCGCGAGGCCCATGCGCAGGAAGCGCTGCTTGACCGATTCGAGCGTCGTGCCGAGCGGCGTCTCGGCCACGGGCTCGAGGCTGTAGGTGCCCGAGAACTGCGGCATGGGCGTCGAACCGAGGCGCAGCTGGCGCAGCAGCCGGGCATCCTCGCCGGCCTGCTGGCGCAGGGCGTCGGCGCTCACGCCGACGCCCGAGTGGGCGAGCAGTGTGAGGGTCGCGAGCACGGTGTCGTGCAGCAGGCGGGCGCTCTGGCGCCGCTGCGCCTCGGTCTCGCTCGCCTGCCGCTCGAGATGGTGCGCCCGGCCGATGTTCTCGATGCGCCGCACGGCGCGCTGCACACCGACGCTCACCCACAGCCCGATGATGAGCGTGATGACCCAGCCCGCGAGGGTCGCGATGGCCGAGGTCGAGATGAGCCCGCTCGTGGGGCCCGCCGTGGCGACGAGCAGGCTGCTCAGGAGCGTGCCACCGGCCCACAGCACCCATCGGCCCGTTCCCTCGCTCAGCACCATGCCGACGGCGCCGAGCCCCGCCGCGCCGAGCGGCGCGAGCGAGGTCGAGAGGGCGAGCGACGTGGGCTGGCCCCAGGGCAGCTGCGCGAGGGCGAGCGCTCCGCAGCCGAGCACGATCGTGAGGGCGACCCAGCCGATGTGGCCGCTGCGGCCCACCATGACGAGGGCGCCGGCCTGACCCGCGAGCAGGATGAGCACGGAGGGCAGCAGATCAGGGTCGACGATGCCGGGCAGCGAGAGGCAGAAGGCCGCGAGTACGACGCCGCTCAACCCGAAGGCGCGTGCCGCCGATTGGAGCAGCCGTCGGCGCTCCTTCTCGATCAGCTCCATGCGGCTCAGTCTGTCACCCGAGCGGGTCACATCCTCAGAGGCTGCACGCGCGTGTGAACGCGTCGTAGAGAGCAGCCCGCGTCGCCGGATCGGCCGCGATCGTCACGGTGCCGGGCTCGCCGTCGAGCCGCACGTCGATGCGGAAGAGCGTGCCCTGCTTGTCATCGGCGAGCGCGTGGGCGTCGCAGCGCGCGGGTGTCAGCAGCAGCGGGATGCTCACCGCACCCTCCGCGCCGCCCGACCCCGGCGCGCCGAGGCCGTCGAGCGCGACGCTCGTCACGCGTGCGCCGTCGCCCGCGCGCACGAGCCCGAACAGCACCGTGTCGTTCGCGGCCACGAGCTCGAGGCCCGGCGCGCGGGTGTCGACCTCGAGCGCCAGGCCGATGAGCGGCCCCGCGGCGCCGCCGGGGGCGTCGCGCGCGGGGTCGTGCCGCACGGTGATCGCGGCGCGCTCGAGCACGGCCGCGGCGAAGCACTCGGCGTCGAGCCACTCGCCCCACTGGCCGAGCCGATCGGTCGTCGGCACCCGCAGCTCGGCCGTGCCGCCGTCGGCGAGGGCGACGGTGAGCAGGGCATCCGGGGGCCGGGTCGTCGTCGCCGGGCAGGCGGCGCTCGTGAGGGTCATCGCGAGGTCGCGTGTGAGGCCCGGGCCGATCGCGGTCTCGCGATCGCGCTCGATCGGGGCCGCGAGGGCGGGAGAGTCGAGCACGGCGCGCACGATCGTCAGCGGCGCTGCACCCTCGTTGCGCACCGAGAGCTGGATACCGCCGCGCGCCGGGTCGATGCGTGAACGGTAGACCTCGGCGACGACCGCGACCTCGTCGAGGCTCGCAGCGGCGCTCGGCGGCGCGGTGGGTGCGGGCCCGGCGCACGCGGCGAGCGGCACGGCGATCGCGATCGCGACGATGCTCGCGAGGAGCGGGCGCACGCGATCGGTCATGATCAGTCGGCGAGCAGCGCCGCCAGGTGCGGCCCCACGAGATCGTCCTCGATGAGGAAGGCGTCGTGTCCGAACGGCGACGAGATCACGATCGCCTCGTCGCCGTGGATGGTCGCGGGCAGGTGCGCCGCGAGAACCTGCTGCTGCTCGACGGGGAACAGGCGGTCGCTGTCGATGCCGAGCACGAGCGTGCGGGCCGTCACCGCGCCGAGCGCCTCGGCGAGCGAGCCGCGCCCGCGCGCGATGTCGTGCGAGTTCATGGCCTCGACGAGCGTGATGTAGCTGTTCGCGTCGAAGCGGCGCGTGAACTTGTTGCCGTGGAAGTCGAGGTAGCTCTCGACGGCGAAGCGCCCGCCGCGCCCGAGCGGGTCGAGCACGCCCTGCCACGAGCGCTCGAAGCGCTCGTTGAGCTCGCTCGGCGAACGGTAGTTGAGCAGGGCCATGCGCCGGGCGAGCGCGAGCCCGCGGTACGGGCCCTCCGGCTCGTCGTAGTAGTCGCCGTCGCGGAACAGCGGATCCATGCGGATGGCCTCGAGCTGCACCGAGTTGAGCGCGATTTGGTCGGCGCTCGAGACGGCAGGCGCGGCGAGCACCGCGAGCCGTTGCACCCGGTCGGGATGCTGCACCGCCCACTCGAGCGCGTGCATGCCGCCCATCGATCCGCCGATGACGGCCGCGAACCGCTCGATGCCGAGCGCGTCGGCGAGGGCGACCTGCGCCGCGACCTGGTCGCGGATTGTCAGGTACGGGAAGCGCGAGCCCCACTCGGCGCCGTCGGGCGAGAACGAGGAGGGGCCGGTCGAGCCCTGGCAGCCGCCGAGCATGTTGGGGGCGATCACGAACCAGCGGTCGGTGTCGATCGCGAGGCCCGGCCCGACGATGCCGCCCCACCATCCGGCGGTCGGATGCCCGGCTCCGGGCCGCCCGACGACGTGGCTGTCGCCCGTGAGGGCGTGCACGACGAGCACGGCGTTGTCGCGCGCAGCATTCAGCGAGCCCCACGTCTCGTAGGCGAGCCGCGCGTGGGGGAGGGTCGCGCCCGACTCGAGCGCGATCGATCCGACGGCCTGGAAGAGCCGGTCGCCGGGCGCATCGCCCTCGCGCCAGGCGCCCGTCGTGGGGGGTGTGCCCAGCATCGAGCGGCGGTTGGCCTCGGTGATGAATGCCGAGGGCACCGTGTCTTCGCTCGTCTGCCAGTCCATGCTGCGTCCATTCTGACGCAGAGACGGCCCTGCCCCCGCCGCGCCTTGTGAAGGGCACAGCTCGGCGGGGGCAGTGACCGAACGGAGCTAGACCGCCGCGTTGGCCGCGACGACCGCGCGCGCGGCCGCGAACCCGGCCTCGAGGTCGGCGATGATGTCGTCGATGTTCTCGAGCCCGACCGAGAGGCGCACGAGGCCCGGCGTGACGCCGCTCGTGAGCTGCTGCTCGGGGGTGAGCTGCGAGTGGGTCGTCGACGCGGGGTGGATGATGAGGCTGCGCACGTCGCCGATGTTGGCGACGTGGCTGAAGAGCTCGACGGAGTCGACGAGCGCGCGCCCGGCATCCACGCCCCCCTTCAGCTCGAACGACAGCACAGCGCCCACCCCCTTCGGTGCGTACTTCTGGCCGGCCGCGTACCAGGGGCTCGACGGCAGGCCCGAGTAGCTGACGGTCGCGACGTCGGGGTGCGCCTCGAGCCAGCGGGCGACGGTCTCGGCGTTCTGCACGTGGCGCTCGATGCGCAGGCTCAGGGTCTCGATGCCCTGGATGAGCTGCCAGGCGTTGTCGGGCGAGACGGCCGCGCCGATGTCGCGCAGCAGCTGCACGCGCGCCTTGATGATGTACGCGATGCCGTCGCCCAGCACGCCGGTGTAGCTCGCCCCATGGTACGAGGGGTCGGGCTCGGTGAGGCCGGGGAACTTCTCGGTGTTCTGCGACCAGGCGAACTTTCCGCCGTCGACGATGACACCGCCGAGCACGGTGCCGTGCCCGCCGAGGAACTTCGTGGCCGAGTGCACGACGATGTCGGCGCCGTGCTCGAGCGGGCGGATGAGGAAGGGCGTCGCGATCGTGTTGTCGACGATGAGCGGCAGGCCGTGGGCGTGCGCAACCTCGGCGACGGCGCTGATGTCGAGGATGTTGACCTTGGGGTTGCCGACCGTCTCGCCGAACAGCAGCTTCGTGTTCGGGCGGATGGCGGCGGCCCACGCCGCGGGGTCGTCCTGGTTCTCGACGAAGGTGACCTCGATGCCGAGCTTCGCGAGCGTGTAGGTGAAGAGGTTGTAGGTGCCGCCGTAGATCGACGACGACGACACGATGTGGTCGCCCGCCTGCGCGATGTTGAGCACGGCGTAGGTCGTGGCCGCCTGGCCGGAGGCGAGCAGCAGGGCCGCGGTGCCGCCCTCGAGCGCGGCGATGCGCTGCTCGACCACGTCTTGCGTGGGGTTCTGGATGCGCGTGTAGATGTTGCCGAACTCCGCGAGCGCGAACAGGTTCTTGGCGTGCTGCGCGTCGTTGAACGTGTACGCCGTCGTGCGGTAGACGGGCGTGGCGCGCGCGTTCGTGACCGGATCGGGCTGAGCCCCGGCGTGGATCTGCAGGGTCTCGAACTTCCAGCTGGCGGTCATGGGGTCTCCTCGTGGGTCGGTGGAACGACTCGAACGGTACGCATGCCCGCGTCACGGGGCAATGCCCGACGACACACGCCGTAACCTGCTCGGGCGCTCAGCGCTCGCGGTCGCGTCGCGACCCGGTGGGGTCGACGCGCGAGGGTTCGAGCCGCAGCGGGCCCGTGCGGGTGTCGAGATCGGGCCGGAAGAGCCATCGCGGCCGCGGCTCGACGAGGGGCCGGAACAGCCGTCGCACCGGGCGGCTGGCGAGCCCCACCATCGTGAGCAGGGCGAGCACGATGAGCCCCACGAGCCACGGCCAGCCCGAGCGGTCGTCGCCGCCGACCACCCCGCTCTCGCGGATCGGGTAGAGCACGAAGCTGTGCAGCAGGTACACGTACATGGTGGCCTGCCCGAGCGGCGTGACGAGCGTCGGGCGGCGCGGCACGAGCGCGAGCACCGCTGCCGAGAGCAGCACGGCGAGCGCGATGAGGGCGAGGCGCACGAGGCCCGCCCACCAGGCGTCCTGCCCGAGCTCGCGATAGGCGTCGTCGTAGAAGAACCAGAACCGCAGATCGATTGCGCGCCAGACGTCGATGAACACGATGAGCACGGCCAGCCACGCGACGAGCACGACGACGGCGATCGAGCGCACGAGCCGTGCGGGCGGGTCGGCGAGCCGCCAGCGGTCGACGAGGCCCCACTCGTCCAGCTTCCAGCCGAGCACGAAGAAGGGCAGGATGCCGATGGCCCGGGAGAGCGAGAACGTCGAGTCGACGTTGCTGAAGTAGCCGACCCCGACCGAGAGCACCACGGCCCACGCGAGCGGCCAGCGCACGAGCGCGAGGTAGGGCAGCACGAGCCGGAAGATGCCGAGCGCGAGCAGGAACCAGAGCGTCCACGAGGGCTGCGTGGGGTTGACCGACCAGTTGCCCTCCACGATCGCCTGCACGGCCGTCCAGATGGTCTCGAAGATCGCATAGGGGATGACGATGTCGGTGACGACTCGGCGCATCCGCCGCTCGTTCGGCGGCCCGGGCCGCGAGAAGTAGCCGCTGATGATCGCGAACAGCGGCATGTGGAAGGCGTAGATGAACAGGTAGAGCACGAGCGCGGCATCCGAGTCGCCGATGAGGCGCTGGATGGCGTGGCCGACCACCACGAGCGCGATCGCCACGAACCGCGCGGTATCCCAGAGCGGCACGCGCGAGCGCGCCAAAGCCGTTCCCCCCATCGCTCCAGGCTAGCCCGGGCCCGCGGCGGGTAGCGTGTCAGCATGACCCCCTTGACAGCAGTCGTGACCGGTGCCAGCTCGGGAATCGGGGCTGCCACGGCGCGGCTGCTGCGGGCCCACGGCTGGCGCGTCGTCGCCGTCGCGCGCCGGGCCGACCGCCTCGCGGCGCTCGCCGCCGAGACCGGATGCGAGACCGTCGTGGCCGACCTGACCGATGCGGCCGCGGTGGATGCCCTCCGCGCGCACATCGCCGCGACAGGCCCGATCCACGCCATCGTTGCCGTCGCGGGCGGCGCGATCGGCACCGACACGGTCGAGTCGGCCGATGCCGCCGACTGGATGCGCATGTTCGACATCAACGTGCTCAGCGCGCAGCGGGTCATCAGCGCCCTGCTGCCCGCGCTGCGGGCCGGCGCGCGCCAGCGCGGCGTGGGCGACATCCTCGCCATCACGTCGACGGCCGGGCAGATCGCCTACGAGACGGGCGGCGGCTACAACGCCGCGAAGTTCGCCCTGCGCGGCATGATGCACGCCCTGCGGCTCGAGCTCGCGGGCGAGCCGCTGCGTGTCATGCAGGTGGCGCCGGGCATGGTGCGCACTGACGAGTTCGCCCTCAACCGCTTCGGCGGCGACGCCGAGAAGGTCGACGCGCTCTACGAGGGGGTCGAGCATCCCCTCACGGCGCACGACATCGCCGAGCTCGTGGTGCACGCGATCGAGGCTCCCGCCCACGTCAACGTCGACGAGCTGACCGTGCGCCCCGTCGCCCAGGCGGCGCAGCACAAGCTCATCCGCCGCCCGCTCGCGGTGCGCGAAGACTGAGCCGGGCCCCTCACCGAGGCGCGTCGACCAGAGCGGGGTCGGCCGCGACGTCGCCGAAGGCGAGACGCGGCACGAACACGAGCGAGAGCGCCGCGACGAGCGCGGCCCCGCCGCAGATCGCGAACACGACGAGGTAGCCGAGCAGGCTCGACGCCGTCTCGGTCACGGCCTGGCCCGCCGCCAGCACGAGCACGACCGCGAAGATCGCGCTCGCGAACGCCCCGCCGATGGTCTTGGTCGTGTTCGTGAGCCCGGTCGCGATGCCCGTCTGGCCGAGCGGCGCCGCGGCCGCGGCGGCGGCGGGCAGGGCCGCGACGAGCGCGGCCCCGCCGCAGATCGCGAACACGACGAGGTAGCCGAGCAGGCTCGATGCCGTCTCGGT
>LNFD01000318.1 GCA_001464255.1 Actinomycetales bacterium Ga0077552
AGCTGCCGGGGAAGCACCCGACGGTCTTCGGGCAGGTCGGGGCGATTCCCCGCAACCGCATGGGCAAAGTCGAGCGGGGGCGGCTGACAGCCGAGTTCCGACGTCGCCTGAACCTCGACTAGCGCGCGGCCCGCAGCGCCCCCGCCAGCAGGCGGAACGACAGCCGCGGCGCGGCCAGCTGGTTGATCGTGCCGACGACGGCGAGCCCGCTCACGGGGTCGGCGAACATGACGTGCCCCGTCATGCCCGCGTGGCCGATGAGGGCTCCCGGCCTCGGCAGCCCCGTCAGCAGTCGCGGCAGCGAGAGCTCCATGATGCCGACGCCGTAGGTGACGCGCGGGAAGAGCGGCAGGCGGTCGCGCAGCGCGAGCGCGAGCGTCGCCGGGTCGAGCAGCTCGCCGTCGATGAGGGCGCGGAGGAAGCGCATGGTGTCGGCCGTCGTCGAGACGAGGGCCCCCTCGGCGCCGAGCGAGGCGAGGCGGCGAGCACCGCGGTACGACTGCGTGCCGTGCAGCAGCGCCGACGCCGAGTCGAACAGGTCGAGGGTCTGCGGGGTCAGCAGCGCCGTGCCGCTCAGGGCGAGCGGGGCGAGCAGCTCGCGGTCGAGGGCGGCGGCGAGCGAGCATCCGTACACCGTCTCGATGAGGCGGCCGACGAGCTGGTAGTTGGTGAAGCTGTACTGCGCACGGCCGCTGTGCGGGGCGAAGGGGGCAGTCATGCCGCGGGCGAGCTCGAGGGCGTCGTGGTAGCTCCACCCGGGGTCGGCGGCGGTGACGGCGGCGATGTCGCTCGCCGGGTCGAGGGCCTTCGCGGCGTAGTAGTTCGGAATGCCCGAGGTGTGCGCGAGCACGTCGCGCACCGTGATCTCGTCGGCGCGGTCGACGCCACCGACGCGGTTGAGGCCCACGAGGTCGTCGCGGGGCAGGATGCTCGCGAGCGGCTGCTCGAGCGCCAGGTCGCCCGCGGCGACCCGGCGCAGCACGAGCACGGCCGCGAAGGTCTTGGTGCTGCTCGCGATGGCGTGCGACGCCCGCGACCCGGGCGCCGCCCAGCCGTGGTCGAGGGTTCCGGCGCGGTCGGTGACGCGCAGCTGCAGCTCGCTCACCCGCGGGTCGCGGCTGATCCGCGCGGCGAGGCGGTCGAGGCGCTGCTCGCGGGAGGGCATGCGCCGAGCGTAGCGGTGGCGCTACTCGGCGGGAGGCGGCGCGGTGCCGGCCTTCGCGGTGCCGGCGCTGTCGGCCCTCTTCGCGGCCACGCCCGCGTCTTTGCGCGTCGCGTACGAGAACAGGGCGAGGCCCGCGACGATCGCGCCGGCGCCGATGCCGTACGACATGACGTCAGCGGCCCGGTTCGCATCGACGAGCACGCCCACGAAGATGACGGCGATGATCGCGACGACGACTGGTCACCCGCAACCAGGGGGGCACCGGCAGATCGGCGTCGACGAAGAGCTCGTAGAGGCCGTAGCCGATGACGAGCAGCACCGTTCCGAGCAGGATGGCGTCGATCGCCGTGAGCACGTCGACCGTCGTCGTCTTGAGGTCGGCCCCGAACCACACGGTCTCGATGATGACCATCACGGTGGCGACCGAGCCCTGCAGCATGAGCAGGATGCCGCCCAGGATCGCGGCGATCGCGGGAAGAGCCACCACGAACCGGGTGGCACCGAGAATGCGTCGCATGCCGCGATGCTAACCCCGCCCGACCCCAGCACCCTGTGCGCGTCGGGAGCGACCTGGAAGGAGACCGCGAAGCGGCGCGACCGCGCTCGCGCCGCGGAAGCGGACGCTGCGCCGCAGGAGCGGCGGCGCAGCCAATAAACACCGCGCCCCCGGCAGGAATCGAACCTGCGGCCAAGAGATTAGAAGGCTCCTGCTCTATCCGCTGAGCTACGGGGGCTCCTCTCCAGGCTAGCGGAGGGGCTCAGTCGAGCGCCTGCGCGAGCGCGGTCAGCAGCCGCGGCAGGGTCGGCACGCCCTCGGCGCGCAGCAGCTCGCCGCCCGCGCGGTCGTAGATGATCGTCGTCGGCGTGCTGCGGATGCCGAGCTCGGCGGCGCGCTCCTGGTGCGCCGCGACATCCTGCTCGTCGACCGCGAGGGCCGGCACGAGCCGCTGCGCCTCGACGATGACCTCGCGCGCCCGATGGCACGGGTCGCAGAAGGCGGAGGTGAAGAGCTCGAGGCGCACCCCTCCAGCGTACGCGGGCCGCCGAGCCGGTCGGCCCGCGCCGATAGACTGCCCCGGTGAGTTCAACGACCGATCGCCTCGTCTGGATCGACTGCGAGATGACGGGGCTCGATCTGGCGGTCGACGACCTCATCGAGGTGGCGGTGGTCATCACCGACTACGAGCTCGAGCCCGTGCATCCCGGATTCAGCGTCGTCATCGCGCCCACCGAGGCGGGCCTGGCGAACATGGGCGAGTTCGTGCGCGACATGCACGCGGCGAGCGGGCTGCTCGACGAGCTCGCGGGCGGCATCGCGCTAGCGGATGCGGAGCAGCAGGTGCTCGCCTACATCACCGAGCACGTGCCGACCGCCGGGCAGGCGCCCCTGGCGGGCAACACGATCGGCACCGATCGCGCCTTCATCGCCCGCTCGATGCCGAGCGTCGACGCGCACCTGCACTACCGCTCGGTCGACGTCTCGAGCATCAAAGAGCTCGTGCGCCGCTGGTTCCCGCGCGTCTACTTCAACGCCCCGGCGAAGAACGGCGGGCACCGGGCGCTCGCCGACATTCTCGAGTCGATCCGCGAGCTCGAGTACTACCGTCGTGCGGGCTTCGTGGCCGAGCCGGGCCCCGCGTCGGAGGAGGCGCAGGCGCACGCCGACGAGGTCGTGCAGAAGTGGGCGCCCCGCCTGTAATAGACTGTCGTGTCAGCCCTCGCGAGAGGGCCTGCATGGTGGGTATAGCTCAGCTGGCAGAGCGCCTGGTTGTGGTCCAGGAGGTCGCGGGTTCAAGCCCCGTTACTCACCCCAATATCTCGATCTCGGTTCGATACCGCCCGGCCTGTTCTGCCGGGCTTGTCAGCGACGGCGGGCAGACTGGGCGCATGGCCGACTCCTCCGCCTCGACCCCGCAGACCGGCGGGCAGCTGCTCGAGCGCGAGCTGCACGCCGCCGAGGTGCCGTGGCAGGTCGTCGTCTGGAACGACCCGGTGAACCTCATGAGCTACGTCTCGTGGGTGTTCCGCCGGCATTTCGGGGTGGATGCTCTCACCGCCGACGAGCTCATGATGCAGGTGCACACCGCGGGCCGGGCGACGCTCGCCCAAGGCAATCGCGAGCACATGGAGCGCCACGCCGAGGCCATGCACGAGTACGGACTGTGGGCCACGGTCGAGAAGGCGCCGCGATGAGGATCACGGCGGGCGACGCTGCGGCGGGCGAGGCTCTGGCGGGCGCCATCGCGACCGTGCACGTCGAGCCCGAGGAGGCGCGCATCCTCGTCTCGCTCGCCGACCAGCTGCAGGCGCTGCTCGCCGAGGCGCTCGAGTCGCCCATCGACGACGACTCGGCCGTGCGCCGCGTGCTGCCCGATGCCTACCGTCACGAGCCCGAGCTCGCCGACGAGTGGCGGCGCCTGAGCCGCCGCAGCCTCGTCGACCGCAAGATCGGCTTCGCGCGCACCATCTCGACCGCGCTCGCGGCCGTCGCCGCCGACGACGTCGCGCGCTCGGTGCCCCTGACGATGGATGCCGCCCTCGACTGGGTGCGCGGCATCGGCGACCTGCGCCTCGTGATCGCCGACCGCATGGGCATCATCGTCGACGGCGACGAGGGGGCCTTCGGCGAGCCGGGGCTGCGCGACGTCTACGACTGGCTCGCCTGGATGCAGGACGGCCTCGTGCAGGTGCTCGAGGCCGCGGAGTCGACGGCCGCCGACGGGGCCGGGGCATGACCGACGACGGCGCATCCCCCGCCCTCGATCTCGACGCCGAGGCCTTCGAAGCCATCGTCATCGACGAGCTCGACCAGCTGCCCGACGAGATGGTCGACGGGCTCGACAACCTCGTCTTCGTCGTGGAGGACCGCCCGGAGGACGGCTCGCTCGACCTGCTCGGGCTCTACG
>LNFD01000319.1 GCA_001464255.1 Actinomycetales bacterium Ga0077552
GAGTCCCTCGGCGCTCGCCGTGTCGAGCGGGATGCCCGCCTCGAGCTCTGCGCGCGTGATCCGTTGCTCGGCACCGCTCCATTCGTCCCGCACGATCCACGCCTCCGCGCGCGACGCCGTCAGTGCGGGGTGCCAGCGAACCTCGGCCCCGGCTGCGGCATCGGCGATCGCGAAGGTCGCGAGCTGGGCGCCGTCAGCGCGGGGCGAGTACGCGAGCCCCGTCACTCCGGCCGCCGAGCCCGAGAGCGCGGGCGGCACCGCGCGAGCATCCATCGCCGCCGTTCGCCACTGGCGGTAGATCGCGATTCCCTGCCGCATGTCGGCGAGCTGCGCGGGCGTCCAGCCGGGCAGGTCGCCCATGAGGATCCACGGGCCGCCGACGAGGTACGGCGCGAGCTGCGCCCGTAGCGGCAGGGGGCAGGTATGCGCCGAGGCCGAGGGCCGCGAGGCGGTTCTCCTCCGAGCGGCACCAGTCGTCGCCGATCGTCGTGTCGTGGTGCGCGATCATCTGGAGGTCGAGGGGCTTGCCGCCGTTCCAGCAGTTCTCGATGAGCAGGTCGGGGTGCGCCTCGCGCAGCGCCGCGAGCACCGAGTACCAGCCGGTGACGCCGGCCGCCTCGCCCGCACCGGGGTCGTGCGTGTGGTTCTCGGCATCGCAGCGGCTGATCGTCTCGAAGTCGTGCAGCAGCCAGTCGACGCCGTCGCGCACGAGGCGGTCGAGGCACGCGAGCACGTGGTCGCGCGCGGGCTCGTGCCCGAGGCACAGCGAGTAGTTGCGGTGCGACACGATCTGGTGGCGGCCGTTCCAGCTCGCGAGCCAGTCGGGGTGCGCGGTCGCGACGGCCGAGTCGGGGGACGCGTTGCCCGCCCCCACCCACAGACCAAGCTTCATGCCGCGATCGTGCGCGAGCGCGGCGATGCCGGCGACGCCGCCCGCGTAGCCGGACTGCGCGTTCCAGTCGCCGACGTGGTCCTCCCAGCCCTTGTCGACCGTCACGACCTCGACGCCGAGGTCGGCGGCGACGTCGAAGAACGCCGTCACGCGGTCGGCGTCGATGTCGGTGCCGAAGCCCCAGGTGTCGGCGATGAGCGGTGGCGGGGCGGTGGATGCTCGGCTCGGCACCGTCGCGGCGAGCAGCCCGCGCAGCCAGGCCTCGGCGGTCTCGTTGTCACCGACGCCGTGGCGCACGAGCAGGCCCGGGAGAGCATCCGCGGTTGGAAGCTCGGCGGGGCGGAAGGTCTGCCACGGCAGGCGCGTCTGCACGGTCAGCCCGTGGTCGTCGGCCAGCAGGTCGAGCAGCACGCAGTCGCTGCGGTCGAGTGCCGTTGCGAGTGCGACAGCCCGGCCGTCGGCGTCGACGCCGGCGACCGTGCACCAGCCGGCGGCGTCCTGATACCGCTCGTGTGACTCGGGGGAGTGCCCGATCGTGCGGTAGAGCACGCCGTCGTGCATCTCGCCCTCGGGGAAGTCGAACGGCGTGCGCGTGCCGCGCGCGTCGTCGACGTTGAGCACGGCGGCGTCAGCGACAGAGTAGGCGCCGCTCACGAGCGTGCGCGGCCGAGCCGGGGTGACGGCGAGCTCGTCGATGCGGAAGCCGCGGAACTTCGCATCCCACGTGAAGGGGTGCAGCACGCGCACGCTCACGTCGTGCCAGCCGTCGAACCGCAGGCTCGCGAGGTGCGTGTCGCCGGGGAGCTCGGCGGAGTGGGCAGGACGCTCGGGGTGCGCGACGATGCGCTCGAAGCCGTGGGGCATGGTTTAGATCATACCTTTGGCAACGCGCGCGCGGGCGATGCCGAGATCAGCGACCCGCGGCGTAGCCCTGGTTGCCGCGCGAATTGGCCGCGGCGAACATCCACCCGCGGTCGCGCTCGATGCCGACGCTGCTGAGGCGGCCGAGGCTCCACGGGCCCATGACCGTCACCTCGTGCCCGCGCGTCCGCAGCTCGGCGATGACCTCGTCGCCGAGCCGCGACTCGACCGTCAGCGAGGCCGGCTGCACCGTGCGCGGCTCGAACGACGCCACCATCGCGTCGGTGTGGAACATCGGCGCATCGATCGCCTGTTGCGGTTCGTAGCCGCCGACGATGCGGCGCAGCAGGTAGAGCAGCTGCCACTGGTCCTGCTGGTCGCCGCCCGGTGTTCCGAGCGCCTCGACCACGCGCCCATCACGCACGAGCATCGTCGGCGACAACGTGCTGCGGGGGCGGATGCCCGGCGCGAGCGCCGACGGAGACGCCGGGTCGAGCCACATCATCTGCAGGCGCGTGCCCAGGCAGAAGCCGAGCGCGGGGATCGTCGGCGACGACTGCAGCCAGCCGCCCGAGGGCGTGGCCGAGATGAGCGTTCCGTGGCGGTCGACGACGTCGAGGTGGCAGGTGTCGCCGCGCTGGCGTCCCGCACGGTCGAGCGTCGGCTCGCCCGAGCCCGGCAGCCACCGGGGGCATCCAGAGCTCGCGCCCGCCGGGGCGGCCGGGGTGCACCTCGCGCGAAGCGGTCTCGCCGATCACTGCAGCACGCTCGGCCGCATAGGCGGGGTCGAGCAGGTCGGCCAGCAACCCGGACGGGTCGTCGATCACAGCCGGATCGGCGAACCAGGCGTCCCGGTCGGCGAGCGCGAGCTTGAGCGCCTCGGTGATGGTGTGCACGCCGAGAGCGGTCGACGGGTCGAGCACGGCATCCCCACGAAGCGCGGCGGCCGCGTCGAGGATGGCGAGCGACTGCAGCAGCGCGGGCCCCTGCGTCCACAGCCCGGCCTTGAGCACCTCGACGCCGCGGAACGTCAGCGACGCGGGTGCCTCCTCGGCGGCGGAGTAGGCAGCGAGGTCGGCGGCGGTCAGCACGCCCGGCAGCTCTCCGCCGATCGAGTGCTGCACGGGCGTCTGCACGAACTGCTCGGCCGCCTCGCCGACGATCTCGTTCCACAGCGCGATCGCCGCGTGCACGCGCGACTCCCGCGTGCCGGTCGACTCTCCCGCCGCGAGCAGGCGCGCGAGCACGCGGGCCCACGGCTCGTAGGTGATCATGTCGCCGGGTG
>LNFD01000320.1 GCA_001464255.1 Actinomycetales bacterium Ga0077552
GCGCATTCGCCCTGTCGCGCGCGGTCTTCCGCTATCTCGAGCGGCTCGTCGCGCACGACGCCGCCTTCCGCGCGCTCGGCACCCTGCGGGTGAGCGTGTTCCGTCGGCTGCTGCCCGTGGCCCCCGACGGGCTGCGCGGGGTGCGGCGCGGCGACCTGCTCACCGCGCTCGTGCGCGACGTCGACACCTTGCAAGACCTGCCGCTCCGGGTGGTGCAGCCGGTCGTCACGGCACTGACGGTCGCGGGGCTAAGCGTCGTCGGGGTCGCGATCGTCTCGCCGCTCGCGGCGCTCGTGCTGCTCGCGGGCGTGCTCGTCACGAGCGCGGTTGCGGCACTCGTCGTGCGGCGCATCGCCCCGTTGCGCGGCGCGCTCGCCGACGCCGTGCTCGAGTATGTGACGCGCTGGGAGACGCTGCGCGCCTACGGCGCCGACGAGGCCCACCGCGCACGGGTCGTCGACCTCGACGCGCGGTTGCGCCGCGCCCAGTCGCGCCAGGCGGCCGCCGCCGGTGCCGTCGCCGCGATCGCCACCCTCGGCGCCGGGCTCACGCTGCTCGCGACGCTGCTCGCGACCGAGCCCGCGCTCGTGGCGGCGAGCATGACGGGCCCGCAGCTCGTCATGCTCGTGCTCGTGCCCCTCGCGGTGCTCGAGGTCGTCGCGGCGCTGCCCGCGGCCCTCGCGGCGTGGTGGCGCGTCCGCGCGAGCGGGGACCGCATCGCGCACGTCATCCCCGACGCCGTGCCGAGCGCGCTGCCGAGCGCGCCCCGAGAGCCCGCCGCGCCGCCCGCGGGGCCGCTCACCCTGCGGCTTCGCGACGTCGAGGCGCGCTGGCCCGGCGATGCGGCCCCCGCGATCGCGGGCGTCGACCTCGAGCTGCGCCCGGGCGACCGGCTCGTGGTCGAGGGCTCGAGCGGCGCGGGCAAGACGACGCTCGCGCACGTCCTCGTGCGCTTCCTCGACCACGAGGGCGCGTACACGCTCGGCGGCATCGACGTGCACGACCTGCACCCCGACGAGGTGCGCCGCCACGTCGTGCTGTGCGAGCAGAGCCCGCACCTGTTCGATGAGAGCATCCGGCAGAACCTGCTCTTCGCGCACGACACGGCGAGCGATGCCGAGCTGCTCGCCGTGCTCGACCGGGTCGGCCTGGGGGAGTGGTGCCGCGAGCGGGGCGGGCTGGACGCGCCCGTCGGCGAGCGCGGCCGGCTGGTGAGCGGCGGTGAGGCGCAGCGCATCGGGCTCGCCCGCGCCCTGCTCACCGACGCGCCCGTGCTCGTGCTCGACGAGCCGACCGCGAATGTCGACCCCGATCGAGCCGAGAGCCTGCTCGAGCAGCTGCTGGGGGCCGCGGCGGGCCCCGACCGCGCGGTGCTCGTGATCTCGCACACCCCGGTTCCCGACGCGCTCGTCACGGCTCGCCTGCACCTGCGCGCGGCCCGATAGGCTGTGCTCGCCACCGCAACGCTGCTACGACCCTCAAGGAAGAGGCATCTGACAATGGTGCGCACCACCGGCCCTGCCCCGAGTTTCACCACGAGTGACGACGGGATCCCGATCTACCGACCCGGTCTCGATGAAGACCCGGATGCTCCGCGCGCGATGCGCCAGGAGCGCGACTCCCTCGGCGAGATGCCGATCCCCGCGGATGCCTACTGGGGCATCCACACCGCGCGCGCGCTCGAGAACTTCCCGATCACGCGCCGCGCTCTCTCCAACCACCCCAACCTCGTCGTCGCCCTCGCGATGGTCAAGCAGGCCGCGGCGCGCGCGAACAAGGAGATCGGGGTGCTGCGCGCCGTGCGCGCCGACCTCATCGACCAGGTCTGCCAGGAGATCATCGACGGGCAGCTGCACGACGAGTTCGTGCTCGGCGTGCTGCAGGGCGGCGCGGGCACGAGCACGAACATGTGCGCGAACGAGATCATCGCCAACCGGTGCCTCGAGCTCATGGGCCACGAGAAGGGCGACTACGCCAACTTCCACCCCATCGACCACGTCAACCGCAGCCAGTCGACGAACGACGTGTACCCGACGGCCATCAAGCTCGCCATGGTGTTCAGCCTGAAGAGCCTGCTCGACGAGCACCGGCTGCTCATCGACTCGTTCGCGGCGAAAGGGCAGGAGTTCGCGCAGATCCTCAAGGTCGGCCGCACGCAGATGCAGGACGCCGTGCCGATGACCCTCGGGCAGGAGTTCCGCGGCTTCGCGACGACGCTGGGCGAGGACCAGGAGCGGCTGAGCGAGATCATCCCCTGGCTCAACGAGATCAACATGGGCGCCACCGCGATCGGCACGGGCATCACCGCCGACCCGCGGTACGCCGAGGCGGTGCGCCGCCACTTGAGCGAGATCTCGGGCTACACCATGGTCACCTCGCCCGACCTCATCGAGGCGACGAGCGACACGGGCATCTTCATGACCGTGTCG
>LNFD01000321.1 GCA_001464255.1 Actinomycetales bacterium Ga0077552
CGGTCGCGCAGCCCCTCATCGTCGCGGCCTCGCTCCTGAGCGCCGCCGCCCTGCTCGAGGGCCGCCGTGACCGCGTCGGCGCTGTCGCGGGCCACTCGGTCGGCGAGTTCGCCGCCGCCGCGATCGCCGGCGTGCTGAGCGACAACGACGCCCTGCGCCTCGTGCGCGAGCGCGGCCTGGCCATGGCCGAGGCGGCCGCCGTGGTGCCGACCGGCATGAGCGCGGTGCTCGGCGGCGACGAGGAGGCCCTCGCGGCCCGGCTCGTCGAGCTCGGCCTGGCGCCCGCCAACATGAACGGCGGCGGGCAGACCGTCGTCGCGGGCGAGCTGCCCGCGCTCGCCGCGCTCGCGGCCGAGCCCGTGGCCGGCTCCCGGGTCATCCCGCTGCAGGTCGCCGGCGCGTTCCACACGCACTACATGAGCCCGGCGGTCGAGCGGCTGCGCAGCGCCGTCGCGGGCGTCGCGGCCCACGATCCGAGCATCCGCCTGTACACGAACCGCGACGGGTCCGTCGTGACGGCGGGCGCCACCGCCGTCGACCTGCTCGTCGGCCAGGTCTCGTCGCCCGTGCGCTGGGACCTCTGCATGCAGTCGTTCGCCGCCGACGGCGTCACGGGCATCATCGAGCTGCTGCCGGCCGGCGCGCTCGTCGGCCTCGCGAAGCGCGGCCTCAAGGGCGTGCCGACCGTGGCCGTCAAGACCCCCGACGACCTCGCGGCCGCCATCGACCTTCTGGAGAACGCATGACCGAGCCCACCCTGCACCAGTCCGTCGGCGTTCCGTACACGCGCATCTACGCGGTCGGCGCCGCGCGCGGCGACCTGACCGTCACGAACGACGACATCGCCGGCCCGATCGACTCGAGCGACGAGTGGATCCGCCAGCGCACGGGCGTCATCACGCGCACGCGCGCCTCGAGCGAGGTGCACGCGATCGACCTCGCCGAGGCGGCGTCGCGCGAGGCGATCGAGAAGGCGGGCATCACGGCCGACCAGATCGGCGCCGTGATCGTGTCGACCATCAGCAACAGCGTGCAGACGCCCTCGCTCGCGGCCCTTCTCGCCGACCGCATCGGCGCGACGCCCGCGCCCGCCTACGACGTGTCGGCGGCGTGCGCCGGCTACACCTACGGCATCGCGCAGGCCGATGCCTTCGTGCGCGCCGGCCTCGCCACGTACGTGCTCGTCGTCGGCGCCGAGAAGCTCAGCGACTTCGCCAAGCCGACCGACCGCACGATCTCGTTCCTGCTCGGCGACGGCGCGGGCGCGGCGATCGTCGGCCCGAGCGACACCCCCGGCATCGCCGCGACGGTGTGGGGCTCCGACGGCTCGAAGTGGGACGCCGTGGGAATGGACCGCCCGCTCAAGGAGGCCTTCGACGACCCCGAGGGCGGCTTCCCGACCCTGCGGCAGGAGGGCCAGACGGTCTTCCGCTGGGCCGTGTGGGAGATGGCCAAGGTCGCGCAGCAGGCCCTGGATGCCGCGGGCGTGACCTCCGACCAGCTCGCGGCGTTCATCCCGCACCAGGCGAACATGCGCATCATCGACGAGTTCGCCAAGCAGCTGAAGCTGCCCGAGAGCGTCGTCATCGCGCGCGACATCGCGACGACCGGCAACACCTCGGCGGCATCGATCCCCCTCGCCACCCACCGCCTGCTCGAGGAGCACCCCGAACTGAGCGGCGGCCTCGCGCTGCAGATCGGCTTCGGCGCCGGGCTCGTCTTCGGCGCCCAGGTGGTTCGCCTGCCCTAGATCCCGCGTCCCCCTCCGGCCTCCCCCGTCGGGCGCACCGCCGCCCTAGGATTGTGGACGGTCATACGACACCCCCAAGGAGAAAAACATGGCACTGTCCACCGAAGAAGTTCTCGCCGGCCTCGCCGAGCTCATCAACGACGAGACGGGCATCGCCACCGACTCGGTCGCGCTCGACAAGTCGTTCACCGACGACCTCGACATCGACTCGATCTCGATGATGACGATCGTCGTCAACGCCGAGGAGAAGTTCGACGTGAAGATCCCCGACGACGAGGTCAAGAACCTCACCACCGTCGGCGACGCCGTCACCTTCATCGTCAACGCCGCGGCCTAGAGCCGCCGCACGATGCCGCGCAGCGGCCGGGGCCGGTCATCCGATCGGCCCCGGCGCTGAGCGGTCGAACCATTCCTCCCCGCAGAGAGTTGACGTTATGACCACCATCGTCGTCACCGGAATCGGTGCCACCTCCCCCATCGGCGGAACCGCCCGCGAGAGCTGGGATGCCCTGCTGCGGGGCGAATCGGGCACGCGCTCGCTCACCCACGACTGGGTCGCCCAGCACGAGCTGCCCGTCACCTTCGCCGCCGAGGCCAAGGTGCGGCCCGAAGAGGTGCTCGAGCGGCAGGAGATCAAGCGCCTCGACCCCTCGGCGCAGTTCGCCCTCATCGCAGCGCGCGAGGCGTGGGCCGACGCCGGCTCACCCGACATCGCCCCCGAGCGCATCCTCGTCGACTACGCGACGGGCATCGGCGGCCTCTGGACCCTCCTCGACGCGTGGGACGTGCTCAAGGAGAAGGGCCCGCGCCGGGTCCTCCCCATGACCATCCCCATGCTCATGCCCAACGCCGCCGCGGCCGCGATCAGCATGGGCCTCGGAGCCCGTGCCGGCGCCCGCACCGTCGTCTCCGCGTGCGCCTCGGGGACCGAGGCCATCGCCAACGCCTACGAGCACCTGCAGCTGGGCCTCGCCGACATCGTCGTCGCCGGCGGCACCGAAGCGGTCGTGCATCCCCTGCCCATCGCCGCCTTCGCCTCGATGCAGGCGCTCTCCAAGCGCAACGACGACCCCGCCGCCGCCTCCCGGCCCTACGACGTCGACCGCGACGGCTTCGTGCTCGGCGAGGGCGCGGCCGCCATCGTGCTCGAGACCAAGGAGCACGCGCTCGCTCGCGGTGCCCGCATCTACGCCGAGCTGGCCGGCGGCTCGGTGACGAGCGACTCGTACCACATCACCGCTCCCGACCCCGAGGGCTCGGGGGCCGCGCGCGCGGTGCTCGCCGCCCTCGCCCAGGCCGGTGCGACGCCCGACGACGTGTCGCACATCAACGCGCACGCGACCTCGACCCCGGTCGGCGACATCGCCGAGTACAACGCGCTGTACCGCGTCTTCGGCGAGCGGGTGACGAGCATCCCCGTCTCGGCCACGAAGGCGTCGACGGGCCACCTGCTGGGCGGCACGGGCGCGCTCGAGGCCGTCTTCACGATCCTCGCGCTGCACGAGCGCACGGCGCCCCCGACGATCAACCTCGACAACCAGGACGAGGCGATCCCGCTCGACGTCGTCACGGCGCCCCGCCCGCTCGGCGACGGCCCCCTGCTGGCGATCTCGAACTCGTTCGGCTTCGGCGGCCACAACTCGGTCGTCGCCTTCCGCACCGTCGACTAACGCACGTCTCCACAACTCAGGAGTCCTGACGGGAGCAGCCCCGCGACACGCCGTCGCGGGGCTGTTTCGTCGCGCGAGAGGCCGCCCACTCCTGAATTGTGGAGATCGAGCGGGCGGGGCGGGATGCGCGGCTCAGCCCGCGCGATGCAGCCAGACCACGCGCGCGCCGTCGCCGGCGTGGCGGAACGGGTCGAGCTCGTCGTCCCACGCCTGGCCGAGCGCGAGCCGGAGCTCGCGGTGCAGCTCGAGCGTGTTCGAGCCGGCGACCTCGATCGCGTAGCGGATGCGGTCTTCGGGGATGACGGTGTTGCCCGCCGTGTCGGTCTGGGCGAAGAAGATGCCGAGGTCGGGGGTGTGCATCCAGCGGCCGCCGTCGGTGCCGAGCCCGGCATCCTCCGTGACCTCGAAGCGCAGGTGCTCCCACCCGCGCAGCGCGCTCGCGATCTTCGCGCCCGTGCCGCGCTCGCCCTCCCAGACGAACTCGGTGCGCTGCGTGCCCTTGAGCACGGGCTGATCGATCCAGTCGAAGTTGACGGCGCGATCGATCGCGCGCCCGGCGGCCCACTCGATGTGCGGGCACAGCGCGCGAGGAGCGGAGTGCACAAACAGCACTCCGCGCGCCATCGCTGCAGGGTTCGCGACCGCGGTGTTCGTATCCACAGTTCACTCCGTTTCGTTCAGGTTCGACTTCCCCATCGACCTGGTGCACGGAGTTCGTGTGTGTTCAGTTGGAACGGTTGCCCGTCTGATTGCAGTATGACGCAGAAACCTGCTGAATGACAAGGCTGGAATCACAGGCCTGTCATTCCGAACGTGACGATCTGATGAATTGTGGATCACTAGTCACTGCGCATGCATACGGCGAATAGTGTTGGAGTATGACGCTGCGGCACTCGCTCCTCGCTGTCTTGACGCTCGGCCCGGCCTACGGCTACCAGCTGCACGCCGAGGTCGTCGAGCGCACCCGCCGTGACGCCCCCCTCAACGTCGGCCAGGTGTACTCCACCCTCGACCGACTGCGCCGCGACGGCCTGATCGAGGATGCCGGCAGCACGCCCGACAACCTGCCGCTCTACGGGCTCACGGATGCGGGCGCCATCGAGGCCCGCATGCACCTCACCGAGCCCGACCTGGCGGATTGGCACGAGATGGTCGAGCGCGTGCTGCTCGCCCTCTCTCTGCCGGGCGACCACGTCGAGGTGCTCGTGCGCAACTACCGCCGTCTCTGGGCGCCGCGGCGCGGGGCGAGCGACGAGGTCGCCGACCCGACCGGAGGAGCCGCCCAGGCCGCCGCGCAGCACGCGGCGCGCCTGCTGCAGGCCTCGGCGCTCGCCTGGCTCGACTCGCTGCCCGAGGTCGAGCCGTGGGCCCTGCGCACCGATCGCCGGCGTCGTGGGCGGCGGGCGGCGGAGGCCGTGCATCCGCCCGCGTGACGCCTACTTCGCGTCGCTGTAGCGCTGCACGGCGGCGACCGTGACCGGGAAGCTCACGGGGCTCGCCCCGAACACGATGCGCCCGGCGTCGACCGCCGCCTCGCAGAGCGCCCGCTCGACCTCGTCGACGCGGTCGAGCGGGCTGTGCACGATGAGCTCGTCGTGCACGAAGAACACGAGGTGCGGTTGTGCCGTCAGGGGGCCCGCCTCGGGGTTCCAGAGCCGGCGACGCACCCCTGCCATCCAGGCGAGGGCCCACTCGGCCGCTGTGCCCTGCACGACGAAGTTGCGCGTGAAGCGCCCCCACGAGCGGGCCGCCCCGCGGGCCGCGCGACCCTCGGCCTCGCTCGCGCCCTCGGCGCCCGCCTCGTGCTGGCGTTCGCGCCAGGCCGCCGACGGAGCAGGCGAGGTACGGCCGAGGCGCGTCGCGACGCGCTCGCCGCGCTCCCCCGCTCGGGCCGCGGCCTCGACGTAGCCGATCGCCTGCGGGAACGAGCGCGCGAGCCGCGGCAGCACCTGCGCGCTCACCCCCGTCGTTCCGCCGTACATGGCCCCGAGCATCCCGACCTTGGCGTGCTCGCGCGACGACACCGCGCCGCTCTCGACGATGCCCGCGTACAGGTCGACTCCCGCCCCGGCGCGCGCCATCGCGGCGTCGCCCGACAGGGCGGCGAGGATGCGCGGCTCGAGCTGCGCCGCATCCGCCACGACGAGCGCCCACCCGGGGTCGGCGTGCACGGCCGCGCGCACCTGCCTCGGCAGCTGCAGGGCTCCCCCGCCGTCGGATGCCCAGCGCCCGGTGACGACCCCGCCCGGCACGAAGGTCGGCCGGAACCGCCCGTCGCGCACCCACTCGTCGAGCCAGTTCCAGCCGTTCGCCGTGTGCAGGCGGCTGAGCGTCTTGTACTGCAGCAGGGGCGCGATCGCGGGGTGGTCGAGCCGCTTCAGCTCGGCCGAGCGGGTTGTGGCGACCTCGAGCCCGGCGCGCCGCAGCGCCTTGACGAGCTCGGGGGGCGAGTCGATCGGCAGCGGGCCGACCCCGAGCAGCCGCTCGACCTCCGCGGCGAGCGCGTCGAGCCGCTC
>LNFD01000322.1 GCA_001464255.1 Actinomycetales bacterium Ga0077552
CCCGAGAACCGCTGGCCGAGCACGGCCGTCGTCGGCGAGGTCGTGCCCTTCGCTGCGACCGTGTTCCGCGAGGGCCACGACGCCCTCGGCGCCGAGGTCGTGCTCACGATGCCCGACGGCTCGATCGGCCGCCACCCGCTCGTCGAGCGGGTGCACGGCACCGACCGCTGGCACACCGAGGTGCAGCTCGAGCAACTGGGCACCCACCGCTGGCATGTCGAGGCCTACGCCGACGACTGGGGAACGTGGCTGCACAATGCGACCGTCAAGATCGCGGCGGGCGTCGATGTCGAGCTCATGCTTCTCGAGGGCGCCCTGCTGCTCGAGCGCGCCGCGGGCCTCGCCGCGGGCGAGCCCGCCGCCGCCGTGCTGACGGATGCGCGCACGGCCATGCAGAAGACCACCCTGACCCCGGCAGCCCGCCTCGCCGTCGCGACCGACGCCCGCGTCGTCGCGGCGCTCGACGCCCACCCGCTGCGCAGTCTGCTGACGCTGAGCGAGCAGCTCGAGCTGCGCGTCGAGCGCACGCGCGCCGCCGTCGGCAGCTGGTACGAGTTCTTCCCGCGCAGCGAGGGCGCCAAGCGGCGCAAGGACGGCTCGTGGCAGAGCGGCACCTTCGCGAGCGCGACCAAGCGGCTGCCCGCGATCGCGAGCATGGGCTTCGACGTCGTCTACCTCCCGCCGATCCACCCCATCGGCCGGCTCAACCGCAAAGGCCCCAACAACACGCTCACGCCCGGCCCCCACGACCCCGGCAGCCCGTGGGCGATCGGCTCGAGCGAGGGCGGGCACGACGCCGTGCATCCCGACCTCGGCACCGTCGCCGACTTCGAGGCCTTCGTCGCCGCCGCGGCGAAGAACGGCATCGAGATCGCCATCGACCTCGCCCTGCAGTGCGCGCCCGACCACCCGTGGGTCACCGAGCATCCCGAATGGTTCACGACGCTGCCCGACGGCACGATCCGCTACGCGGAGAACCCGCCGAAGAAGTACCAGGACATCTACCCGCTCAACTTCGACAACGACCCCGAGGGGCTCAGCGCCGAGGTGCTGCGCATCGTGCGGCTGTGGATCGAGCGCGGCGTGCGCATCTTCCGCGTCGACAACCCGCACACCAAGCCCCTGCACTTCTGGGAGTGGCTGCTGCACGTCGTCGCGACCGAGCACCCCGACGTCGTCTTCCTCGCCGAGGCCTTCACGCGCCCGCCCATGATGCAGGCGCTCGCGGGCGCCGGGTACCAGCAGTCGTACACCTACTTCACGTGGCGCAACACCAAGCAGGAGCTCGAGGAGTACCTCACCGAGCTCAGCCACGAGACGAGCGCCTTCCTGCGCCCGAACCTCTTCGTCAACACCCCCGACATCCTCACCGAGTACCTGCAGTTCGGCGGCGTGCCCGCCTACAAGGTGCGCGCGGCGATCGCGGCGACGGCGAGCCCCAGCTGGGGCGTCTACAGCGGCTATGAGCTCATCGAGAACGTCGCGCGGCCGGGCAGCGAGGAGAACATCGACAACGAGAAGTACGAGTACAAGCCGCGCGACTGGGCCGCCGCCGAGAAGGCCGGCAAGTCGATCGCCCCGTACCTCACGCAGCTCAACCGCATCCGCGCCGAGCACCCCGCGCTGCGCCAGCTGCGCAACCTCACGGTGCACGCGAGCGACGACGACGCGATCCTCGTCTACTCGAAGGTGCTGCCGGGGCGGTTCGTGCGCAGTGGCCGCAGCGACGGCATCATCGTCGTCGCCAACGTCGACCCGCACTCGGCGCGCGCGACGACCGTGCACCTCGACCTCGCGGCGCTCGGGCTCGAGCCGGGCTCGACCTTCGATGTGAAAGACCTCATCACGGGCGAGAAGTTCCGCTGGGGCGCCGACAACTACGTGCGGCTCGACGCCTTCGTCGAGCCCGTGCACATCCTGCGCATCGACTACCCGAAGGGCACGTGATGGCGACCGAGAAGAAGCGTACCCCCCGCACGGCGACAGCCGGACCGAGCGGCGACGCCACGGTCGATATCGCTGCCGAGCCGGTCGGCCCGCCCGCGCTGCACCCCGACCACCGCCGCGCGCTCGTCGAGGGCCGCCACCCGCAGCCGCACGAGGCGCTCGGGCAGCGGCACGTCGAGGGCGGCTGGCTCGTGCGCGTCGTGCGCCCGCTCGCCGCGAGCGTCACGGTCGTGCGCGCCGACGGCACCGAGCACGCGCTCACCCATGACGCCGACGGACTCTGGCACGGCCTCCTGCCGGGCGGGCTCGACGAGGGCCAGGCCTACACCGTGCGCACCGCCTACGACGGCGGGCCCGACTGGCTGACCGACGACCCCTACCGCTTCGTTCCGAGCGTCGGCGAGGTCGACCTCTACCTGTGGGCCGAGGGCCGCCACGAGCAGCTGTGGCAGGTGCTCGGCGCCCACCACCGCCCGCACGAGGGCGTCGACGGCACGAGCTTCAGCGTCTGGGCGCCGCACGCGCAGGCCGTGCGCGTCGTGGGCGACTTCAACAGCTGGAGCGGCCTCGGCCACGCCATGCGCCGCCTCGACGACAACGGCGTGTGGGAGCTCCGAGCTGCTGACGCCCGAGGGTGCGTGGGTCACGCGCGCCGACCCCATGGCGCGCTACACCGAGACTCCCCCGGCCACGGCCTCCGTGGTCGGCGACTCGCACTACGCCTGGGGCGACGGCGACTGGATGGCTCGCCGTGCGGCGAGCAACCCGCACGACGCCCCCATGAGCGTCTACGAGATGCACCTCGGCTCGTGGCGGCCCGGGCTCGGCTACCGCGAGATCGCCGACCCGCTCATCGAGTACGTCACGCAGCTCGGCTTCACGCACATCGAGTTCATGCCGCTCGCCGAGCACCCCTACGGCCCCTCCTGGGGCTACCAGGTGACGGGCTACTTCGCGCCGACGTCGCGATTCGGGCACCCGGATGACCTCCGGTACCTCATCGACCGCCTCCACCAGGCCGGCATCGGCGTGATCATGGACTGGGTTCCCGCGCACTTCCCGAAGGACGAGTGGGCGCTCGGCCGGTTCGACGGCGCGGCCCTGTACGAGCATCCCGACCCCCGACGGGGTGAGCACCCCGACTGGGGCACCTACATCTTCGACCTCGGCCGCAGCCAGGTGCGCAACTTCCTCGTCGCGAACGCCTTGTACTGGCTCGAGGAGTTCCACATCGACGGCCTGCGGGTCGACGCCGTCGCGAGCATGCTCTACCTCGACTACTCGCGCTCCGACGGGCAATGGCTGCCCAACGTGCTCGGCGGGCGCGAGAACCTCGAGGCCATCGCCTTCCTGCAGGAGGCGACGGCGACGGCGTACAAGCGCGTGCCCGGCATCGTCATGATCGCCGAGGAGTCGACCTCGTGGCCGGGCGTCACGAAGCCGACGAGCGAGGGCGGCCTCGGCTTCGGCATGAAGTGGAACATGGGGTGGATGCACGACACCCTCAGCTACTTCGCCCGCAACCCGATGTGGCGCTCGCACCACCACAACGAGATCACCTTCAGCTTCCTCTACGCGTTCAGCGAGAACTTTATGCTGCCGATCAGCCACGACGAGGTCGTGCACGGCAAGGGCTCGCTGCTCGCCAAGATGCCCGGCGACCAGTGGCAGAAGCTCGCCAACGTGCGCGCCTACCTGTCGTTCATGTGGGCGCACCCCGGCAAGCAGCTGCTGTTCATGGGGCAGGAGTTCGGCCAGCCGAGCGAGTGGAGCGAGGAGCGCGGGCTCGACTGGTGGATCCTCGACCAGCCCGTGCACCGCGGCCTGCACCACCTCGTGAGCCAGCTCAACCGCGTGTACCGCGAGACGCCCGCGCTGTGGGAGCTCGACAACTCGCCCGAGGGCTTCTCGTGGCTCGAGGGCGGCGACGCCGGCAACAACGTCATCGCCTTCGAGCGGCGCGACGCGCACGGCGCCCCGCTCGTCGGCGTGTTCAACTTCAGCGGCAACCCCGTGGGGCCGTACCGGCTGCCGCTGCCCTCCGCGGGCACGTGGCGCGAGGTCATCAACACCGATGCCGAAGAGTTCGGCGGCTCGGGCGTCGGCAACTACGGCAGCGTGCAGGCGAGCGACACCCCGTGGGGCGGGCGCCCGGCGTCGGTCGAGCTGACCCTGCCGCCGCTCGCGGGGCTCTACCTGCAGCGCGAGTAGCGCCGTCGGGGCTAGTAGAGCAGCGTCGTGAGCGCGCGGCGCGCGGCGATCGTGCGCGGGTCGTCGGCGCCGACGATCTCGAAGTAGTCGAGCAGGCGCGTGCGGATGGCCGCCTTGCCCTCGGCGTCCTGGCCGGGGAAGACGCGCAGCAGACGGGCGAACGCGTCGTCGACGTGCCCCCCGCTGAGGTCGAGGTCGGCGACGGCGAGCTGGGCATCCGCGTCGTCGGAAGCGGCGGCCGCGGCGTAGTCGCCCGCGCTGATGGCGTCGTAGGCGGCCTGGTGCAGCGGCGGCAGCGGCGGCTCGGCCGCCTCCTCGGCGAC
>LNFD01000323.1 GCA_001464255.1 Actinomycetales bacterium Ga0077552
CGCGTCGCTCAGCACCTTGCCGTGCTCGTTGGTGAGAATCGCGGCGAGCTCGTCGGCACCTTGTCGATGAGGGTGGGGCCGAGCCAGAAGCCGTTGGCGTCGCCGTCGACCTCGATCCCGCGGCCGTCGACGACGATGGATGCGCCATCCTGCTCGGCGACCTCGAGGTAGCTCGCCACCTTGTCGCGGTGCTCGCGCGTGATGAGCGGGCCCATGTCGCAGTTGCGCGTGCCGTCGCCGACCTTCAGGCCGCTCATGCGCGACTGGATCTTCTCGATGAGCGCGTCGGCCACGGGCTCGACGGCGACGACGACCGAGATGGCCATGCAGCGCTCGCCGGCCGAGCCGAAGCCCGCGTTGACGGCCGAGTCGGCCACGAGGTCGAGGTCGGCGTCGGGCAGCACGAGCATGTGGTTCTTCGCGCCGCCGAGGGCCTGCACGCGCTTGCCGTGCTTCGAGGCCGTCTCGTAGATGTACTTCGCGATGGGCGTCGAGCCCACGAAGCTGATCGACGCCACGTCGGGGTGCTCGAGCAGAGCATCCACGCTCTCCTTGTCGCCGTTGACGACGTTGAAGACGCCGTCGGGCAGACCCGAGGCCTTGAACAGCTCGGCCATCCAGATCGCCGCGCTCGGGTCCTTCTCCGAGGGCTTCAGCACGACGGTGTTGCCGGCGGCGATCGCGAGCGGGAAGAACCACAACGGCACCATGGCGGGGAAGTTAAAGGGGCTGATGATGCCCACGACGCCGAGCGCCTGCTTGATCGAGTAGACGTCGACGCCCGTCGAGACGTTCTCGCTGAACTCGCCCTTCATGAGCTGGGGGATGCTGCACGCGAGCTCGACGACCTCGAGGCCGCGCGCGATCTCGCCGCCCGCGTCGCTCAGCACCTTGCCGTGCTCGTTGGTGAGAATCGCGGCGAGCTCGTCCTTGCGCGCGTTGAGGCCCTCCCGGAACGCGAACATGATCTGCTGCCGCTTGGCGATCGAGGTGTTCGACCAGCCGGGGAACGCGGCCTTCGCGGCCTGCACGGCGTGGTCGACGTCGGCGGTGGTCGCGAGCGCGACCTGGCGCTGCGCCTCACCCGTGGCGGGGTTGTAGACGGGGGCGGTGCGGGTGGATGCCCCGGCGAACTCCGCGCCGTTCACCCAGTGCTTGACGACCGACATGTGTGCTCCTTCGTTGGACGAGTCGTGCCCAGTCTGCGCCCCCGATCATCTGCGATCAAGCACCATCGGCGCACAGGTCATGTGCAGAAACGCACAAGCCGGTTCGGGATGCTCGCGCGTGCTCAGCGCGGTGGCAGTAGCTCGTCCCGCCGGTCGGCGACCTCGCGGCGCAGGGCATCCCGCACGATCGCCACGGCATCCACCGCAGGGCTGTCGGGCCGCTGCGAGAGCATGAACGGCAGGCGCACGTCGACGGCCCGCGGCAGCACTGGCTCGAGCCCCGGCGCGCCCTCGCCCATGAAGGCGTGCAGCAGTCCGATGCCCGCTCCGGCCCGGGTGGCCTCGAGCTGTGCGAACACGTTCGTCGAGCCGAACCCGAGCCGCATGCCCTCGAGCCCGAGCGTCGCGAGGTCGAGCTCGCGCACGGTGAGCAGGGCATCCACGTAGAAGACGAGGTCGTGCCCCTCGAGGTCGGCGGGCGTGCGAATGGCGGGCCGCGCGGCCAGGTAGCTCGGTGCCGCGTACAGCCGCAGCGCGTACTCGGTGAGCAGCTCGGCCGTGACGCGCGCGCCCGCGGGCGAGCCGACCGTCACGGCGAGGTCGAAGCCCGATCCGCGCAGGCTCAGCGGGCGGGTCGAGGTGACGAGTTCGAGCGCGATTCCGGGATGCTCGACGCGCACCCGCGCGAGCGCCGGCGCCGCGAACAGCGAGCCGAAGCCCTCGGGCGCGGCGACGCGCACGGTGCCCCGCACGGCGTCAGAACCGGACGCGGCCGCCACCACCTGCTCGACGAGCCCCTCGAGCGGAGCCGCGCGCTCGACCACATCGCGGCCGATCGCCGTCAGTTGCCAGCCGTCGGCACCGCGGTCGAGCAGCCGCGCACCGAGCGCAGCCTCGAGGCGGTCGAGGCGCCGCCGCACGGTCGTGTGGTCGACCCCGAGCAGAGCCGCTGCCGAGACGAGCCGGCCGACCCGGGCGACCGCGAGCAGGTACCGCAGGTCGTCGGCGCTCACCTCGTGCGGGTCGGGGCCGGAGCTCATGCGCTCACCCTACGACCCGGGGTCGGAGGCGGCTGGCACACTGACGGGCATGGACTTCGTGCTCCCCCTCGTGATCGGCCTGCTCATCGGTGCCGTGCTCGGCGCCCTGCTCGGGCTGGTGCTCGCCCGGCGCTCGTCGACCGGCGACGACCCCTCGGTCATCGAGGCGCGGCACCAGACCGCGATCGCCGAGATCCGCGCCGAGGAGGCGCAGCACCGAGCGCAGCTCTCGAGCGAGCTCGCCGCGCTGCAGGCGACCACGGCCGGCCTGCGCGAGCAGATCGGCTCGGCGCAGGACCAGTACCGCGAACTCGTCGAACGTGTGCGCACCGAGCAGGCAGCGCAGGCCGAGCGCGAGCGCGCCGAGAGCAAGGTTCTGCAGCAGCTCGCTCCCGTGCAAGAGACCCTGCGGTCGATGCAGGCGAAAGTCACCGAGCTCGAGACCCAGCGCAGCCTGCAGCACGGCGAGCTGACCCAGCAGCTGAAGGCGGCGACCGAGGCGGAGGAGCGCCTGCGGGCGACCGCCGAGTCGCTCGCCGGCGCCCTGCGCAGCAACTCCACGCGCGGCGTGTGGGGCGAGACACAGCTGCGGCGGGTCGTCGAGGCGGCGGGCCTCATCGAGCGGGTCGACTTCGACGTGCAGTGGTCGGTGAGCTCCGATGCGGGGGCGGGCCGACCCGACATGGTCATCCACCTGCCCGGCGGCAAGCACATCCCCGTCGACGCCAAGGTGCCCTTCGACGCGTACCTCGCCGCGAGCCAGATCGCGATCACTGCGACGGGCGAGGAGGGCGACCGCCGCAAGCGCCTGCTGCAGGAGCACGTCAAGGCCGTGCGGGCCCACATCGACGCGCTGGGGTCGAAGGCCTACTGGGCCGGGCTCGGCACCTCGCCCGAGATGGTCATCGCGTTCATCCCGAGCGAGTCGCTCGTGTCGTCGGCGATGGAGGCCGACCCCGCGATCATGGACTACGCGTTCTCGAAGCGCGTCGCGCTCGCGTCGCCCGTGACGCTCTGGTCGGTGCTCAAGACCGTCGCCTTCTCGTGGCAGCAAGACGTGCTCACGGCCGACGCGCAGGTGCTGTTCGACCTCAGCCGCGAGCTGTACTCGCGCCTGTCGACCATGGCAGGCCACGTCGAGAAGCTCGGCCGGGCCATCGAGAGCACGATCAAGAACTACAACGGCTTCGTCGGCTCGCTCGAGCGGCAGGTGCTGCCCACGGCACGCAAGCTGCAGAAGCTCGACGAATCGACCGTGCTCGGGCCGCTCGCCGCGATCGAAGACTCCCCCCGCGATCTGACCGCCATGGAGCTCGTCGCCGAGCTCGAGTCGACCCCCTCCGCCGCGCCCGAGCTCGAGTTCAGCACCCTCGACGGCGAGCGCGCACCGGAGTAGCCTGCCCGCCATGCCGACCTACACCTTCGCCTTCGGCGGCTTCGCCGTGCCCGACATCGACGCGGCGCGCGGCTTCTACCGCGACGTGCTCGGGCTCACCGTCACCGACGAGATGATGGGCCAGCTCTCGATCGACCTGCCCGGCGGCGGCTGGGTGCTCGTCTACCCCAAGCCCGATCACGTTCCCGCCACCTACACCGTGCTCAACCTCGAGGTCGCCGACATCGACGCGGCCGTCGACGAGCTCGTCGGGCGCGGTGTCGAGATGCTGCGGTACGAGGGCTTCGAGCAGGATGCGCGGGGCATCTCGCGCGGTATCGCCGCGAACCAGGGCCCCGACATCGCGTGGTTCGCCGACCCCGCGGGCAACATCCTCGCGGTGCTGCAGAACGCCGACTGACCTCCTCCGACCTCGCGGTCGGCGCGGCCCTCGCCGACGACCGGACCCGTCGATATGATGAAGCCAGTTTCACCATCGTCGGTGGCTCCGCCGGCGATCCACCCTCCGGCGAGAGATCAACGATGACCCAACGCCCCTGGATGTCCCACTACGCCGACGACGTCGCGCCCGATCTCGAGACGGTGCCGTTCGAGCACCTTCCCGCGATGATCAGACACTCCGGCTCGGCCTACTCCGGCACGATCGCGTTCACGCAGTGCATGCCCAACGGCATGAACGGCTCGCTCACCTACGCGCAGGTCGACGCCCTCTCCGACGAGTTCGCGGCCTACCTGCGCGAGGTCGTCGGCCTCGAGCAGGGCGACCGCGTCGCCGTGCAGATGCCCAACTGCCTGGCGTACCCCGTCGTCGCCTTCGGCATCATGAAGGCGGGGTGCGTGCTCGTCAACACGAACCCGCTCTACACGCCGACCGAGATGGTGCACTAGTTCTCCGACTCGGGCGCGAAGGCGCTCGTCGTCATCGACATGTTCGCCGACCGGCTGCCCGAGGTGTTGCCGAAGACGAGCATCGAGACCGTCGTGACGGTGCGCATCTCCGAGTTCTTCCCGCCCGTCATCGCGGGAGTGATCCGCATGGTGCAGAAGTTCTGGAACCGATCGCTGCCGGCGATCACGGTCGAGCACACGGCGTTCCAGGCCGCGCTCGGAGCGGGGCGCGCGGCGAAGTCGGCCGAGGCGCTCACGGGCTACCTCGAGGGCATCGGCCCCGACTCGATCGCCGCGCTGCAGTACACGGGCGGCACGACGGGCGTCTCGAAGGGCGCCATGCTCTCGCACGGCAACCTCGTGTCGAACACCCTGCAGATGATCCAGATGTGCGGCGGCTACATGCGCCCCGGTCTCGAGACCGTGCTCACGGCCCTGCCGCTGTACCACGTGTTCGCCTTCACGGTGAACCTGCTCGGCTTCTACCGCCTGGGCGCCCGCAACATCCTGGTGCCCTCGCCCCGCCCGCCGAGCAACCTCAAGCGGGCCTTCGAGAACTACAAGATCACCTGGGTCACGGGCGTCAACACGCTCTTCAACGCGCTGCTGAACGAGCGCTGGTTCCTCGACAGCCCGCCGCGCCACCTGCGCGCCTCGGCCGCCGGCGGCATGGCGCTGCACGAGTCGGTCAACGCGCGGTGGGAGGAGGTCACCGGCACGCCGATCGTCGAAGGCTACGGGCTCACCGAGACCTCGCCCGTGCTGAGCTTCAACCCCTTCGGCCCGAACGAGAAGGCGGGCACGATCGGCATCCCCGTGCCGTCGACCGCGATGATGTGCATCGACGACGCCGGCAACGAGGTCGCGCCCGGAACCCCCGGCGAGATCGCCGCGAAGGGCCCGCAGGTCATGCTCGGCTACTGGAACCGCCCGGAGGACACCGCGGCGAACATCGTCGACGGCTGGTTCCGCACCGGCGACATCGCCGAGATGGACTCCGAGGGGTACTTCACGATCGTCGACCGCAAGAAAGACATGATCATCGTCAGCGGCTTCAACGTGTACCCCAACGAGATCGAGGAGCGCATCGCCGAGCTGCCGGGCGTTCTCGAGGTCGGCGTCGTCGGCATCCCCGACGACAAGAGCGGTGAGAGCGTGCGCGCCTACATCGTCGCGACGCAGACGCCGCCCACCGAGGCGGCCGTGCTCGCGCACTGCCGTGAGGCCCTCGCCGCCTACAAGGTGCCGAAGTCGGTGCGCTTCGTCGACGAGCTGCCGAAGAGCCCGATCGGCAAGATCCTGCGCCGCGAGCTGCGGGCCGAGGCCGTCACCTCGGCCACCGCCACTATCGAGACCCAGGGAAGGGAGCTCTCGTGATCACGCCGCTCATCATCGCGACCCAGGCGGTCGTCAACGAGCAGGACGTCGTGACGCCCATCGAGCAGAACCTGCTCGTTGGCCTCGTCTTCGTCATCATGTTCGGCCTCGGGGCCGGCCTCACGCCGCGCGACTTCAAGCTCGCGCTCAAGCGGCCGTCGGGCCTCATCATCGGCTTCATCACGCAGTTCGGCATCATGCCCGTGCTCGCCTACGTGCTGTGCCTCGTGTTCCTGTTCCAGCTCGCCCCCGAGGTCGCCGTGCCGCTGTCGATCGGCGCCCTGCTCATGGGCGCCGTACCCGCGGGCACGACGTCGAACATGTTCACGTACTTCTCGAAGGGCAACCTCGCCCTGAGCGTCATGATGACCACGAACTCGACCCTGTGGGCCATCATCATGACGCCGCTCGCGCTCGCGATCTTCGGCGGTCTGCTGTTCGCCGGGGAGAACTCGGAGTTCCAGATCCCGATCACGAACATCGTCGTGACGCTCGCGGTGCTGCTCATCCCGGTCGTGCTCGGCATGCTCATCCGCCGCTACAGCGCCAACATCGGCGCCGTGCTCGAGCTGATGGGCGGCTTCTTCGGGCTGTTCTTCATCGTGTTCCTCGTGGCGACGTGGGTTCCGCGCAACTGGGCGCTGCTCACGTCGACGGCGTGGCAGACCTACGTCGTGGCGATCGGGCTCGGGCTCTTCGGCATCGCGATCGCCTACGGCATCTCGCGGGCCATCCGGCTGCACCCCGCGAACGCGCGCACGATCGCGCTCGAGACGGGCATCCAGAACGGCCCGCTCGCGATCGCGATCATCCTGCTCACGTTCAGCGGCAACCCCGACATCGGGCTGATCCTGATCGTGCCGGCGCTCTACTCGCTGTTCATCGTGCTGCTCGCGACGGTCGTGACCTTCGTCTTCCGCCGCGCGAACACGGCGGCCGAGCAGAAGATCCCCAACCTGCTGTAGCAGCACTCGACGACGGGGGCAGGGCCGCGAGGCTCTGCCCCCGTCGTCGTGCGTGGCTACGCCTCGCCGACGGGCGCCGCGTACTGCGCCTCGTAGAGCCGGGAGTAGGCGCCGTCGGCGGCGAGCAGCTGCTCGTGCGTGCCCTGCTCGACGATGCGGCCCGCCTCCATGACGAGGATGAGGTCGGCGTCGCGGATGGTCGACAGGCGGTGCGCGATGACGAAGCTCGTGCGGTCGCGGCGCAGCGCCGCCATGGCGTGCTGAACGAGCACCTCGGTGCGCGTGTCGACCGAGCTCGTGGCCTCGTCGAGGATGAGCACGCTCGGGCGGGCGAGGAAGGCGCGGGCGATCGTCAGCAGCTGCTTCTCGCCCGCGCTCACGTTCTCGCCGTCGTCGTCGAGCACCGTGTCGTAGCCCTCGGGCAGCGCCCCGACGAAGCGGTCGACGTAGGTCGCGCGGGCCGCGTCGAGGATCTCCTGCTCGCTCGCATCCGGTCGGCCGTAGGCGATGTTGTCGCGGATGGTGCCGCCGAACAGCCAGGTGTCTTGCAGCACCATGCCCATGCGCGAGCGCAGGTCGTCGCGCGTCATCGCGGCGATGTCGACGCCGTCGAGGGTGATGCGCCCGCCGTCGAGCTCGTAGAACCGCATCATGAGGTTGACGAGCGTCGTCTTGCCTGCGCCGGTCGGCCCGACGATCGCGATCGTCTGCCCGGGCTCGGCGACGAGCGACAGCCCATCGATGAGCGGCACATCGGGGTCGTAGCGGAACGAGACGTCCTCGAACACCAGTCGACCCGTGGCGGCGTCGGGGGTCGCCGCCGGCGTCGGGTCGGCGCTCTGCTCGGGCGCATCCATGAGCTCGAAGACGCGCTCGGCGCTCGCGACGCCCGACTGCAGCAGGTTCGCCATCGAGCCGAGCTGGCTGAGCGGCTGCGTGAACTGGCGCGAGTACTGGATGAAGGCCTGCACCCCGCCGATCGTCATGGCGCCTGTCGTGACGAGCAGGCCGCCGACGACGGCGATCGCGACGTAGACGAGGTTTCCGACGAACATGATCGCGGGCATGATGATGCCGCTCACGAACTGGGCGCCGAAGCTCGCGGTGAAGAGCTGCTCGTTCTTCTCGAGGAACCGCTGCTCGACCTCGCGCTGCCGCCCGAAGACCTTCACGAGAGCGTGACCCGTGAAGGTCTCCTCGATCTGCGCGTTGAGCTCGCCGGTGTGCGCCCACTGCGCCACGAAGAGCTTCTGCGAGCGCTTCGCGACGACCGCCGTGATGACGAGCGTGAGCGGCACCGTGATGAGCGAGACGAGGGCCAGGATGGGCGAGATCACGAACATCATGACGATGACGCCCAGCACGGTGAGCAGCGAGGTGAGCAGCTGGCTCAGGGTCTGCTGCAGGCTCTGCGAGATGTTGTCGACGTCGTTGGTGACGCGGCTGAGCACCTCGCCGCGCTGCACGCGGTCGAAGTAGGTGAGCGGCAGGCGGTTGAGCTTGGCCTGCACCTCCTCGCGCAGGCGGTAGACCGTGCGCTGGGTGACGCCGTTGAGCAAGTAGCCCTGCAGCCACGAGAACACCGACGAGAAGACGTAGACGAGCAGCACGATGCCGAGCAGCAGCTGCAGCTGGGCGAAGTCGATGCCTGCGCCGTCGCCCGCCTGACCCGCGCCGTCGCCGTTGCCGAAGACGCCGTCGACGATGACGTTCGTCGCCATGCCGAGCAGCGCCGGGCCGACGACGCTCAGCAGCACGCTGAGCACGCCGAGCGCGATCACGACGATGACGAGCGCGCGCTCGGGCGCGAGACGGCCGACGAGCCGCTTCGCGGAGGGCCCGAAGGTCATCGCCTTCTCGGCGGGCATGCCGATGCCGCCGCCCATCGGGCCGCCCATGGGCCCTCGGCGCACTCCGCCGGGAGGGCCGATCGGTCGTGCCGGTGCCGTGCTCATGCGCTCGCCTCCGCTCGCAGCTGGCTGTCGACGATCTCGGCGTACGTCGGGTTGCTCGCGAGCAGCTCGGCGTGGGTGCCGCGACCGACCACGCGGCCCTGGTCGAGCACGATGATCTGGTCGGCGTCCTGCACGGTCGCGACGCGCTGGGCCACGACGATGAGCGTGGCGTCGGCGACCTCGCGGCGCAGGGCGGCCCGCAGCCGGGCATCCGTCGCCGTGTCGAGGGCCGAGAACGAGTCGTCGAAGACGTAGATCTCGGGGCGCTTCACGAGCGCGCGGGCGATCGCGAGGCGCTGCCGCTGACCGCCCGAGACGGTCGTGCCGCCCTGCGCGATCGGGGCGTCGATGCCCTCGGGCATCGCGCGGACGAAGTCGGCGGCCTGCGCGATCTCGAGCGCCGCCCAGAGCTCGTCATCGCTCGCGTCGGGCTTGCCGAAGCGCAGGTTGCTCGCGACCGTGCCCGAGAACAGGTAGGGGCGTTGCGGCACGAGCCCGATGCGGCTCCACAGCAGGTCGGCATCGAGCTCGCGCACATCGACGCCGTCGACGAGCACCGCGCCGTCGGTGACGTCGAACAGCCGCGGCAGCAGGCTGATGAGCGTCGTCTTGCCCGAGCCCGTGCTGCCGATGATGGCCGTCGTGCGCCCGCGCTCGGCGACGAGGCTCACCCCGTCGAGCACCGGATGCTCGGCCCCCGGGTACGCGAACGACACGTCGCGCAGCTCGACCCGGCCGCTCGCCTCGAGCGTCGTGACGGGGTTCGCCGGCAGCACCACGGAGGACGGCGTCTGCAGCACCTCGCCGATGCGATCGGCTGAGACGGCCGCCCGCGGCAGCAGCACGGCGATGAAGGTGGCCATGAGCACGGCCATGAGGATCTGGATGAGATAGGTGAGGAACGCCGTGAGCGCCCCGACCTGCATGAGCCCCGACTCGATGCGGAACGCCCCGAACCACAGCACGGCCACGCTCGACACGTTGAGCACGAGCAGCACGATCGGGAACATGAGCGCGAACAGCCGCCCCGAGCGCAGCGCGACATCGGTGACAGCTGCGTTGGCATCGGCGAAGCGGTCGACCTCCTGCCGCTCGCGCACGAAGGCCCGCACGACGCGCATGCCTGTCAGCTGCTCGCGCAGCACGCGGTTGACGGTGTCGATGCGCTCCTGCATCACGCGGAACAGCGGCACCGTGCGCACGATGATCGCGCTCACGGCGATGAGCAGCACGGGGATGGCGACGGCCATGATGAGCGAGAGCTCGAGGTCTTGCTGCAGCGCCATGATGACGCCGCCGACGGCGAGGATGGGCGCGCTCACGAGCATCGTGCTCGTCATGAGCACGAGCATCTGCACCTGCTGCACGTCGTTGGTCGTGCGCGTGATGAGCGAGGGGGCGCCGAAGCGGCTCACCTCGCGCTCGGAGAACGCCCCGACGTGCGCGAACACCGCGCCGCGCAGGTCGCGCCCGAGCGCCATGGCCACGCGCGCGCCGAAGTACACGGCCGTGATGGCGCACGCGATCTGCACGAGCGTGATGGCGAGCATCCCCCCGCCGACCATGAGGATGTAGCCCGTGTCGCCGGTCGCGATGCCGCGGTCGATGATCGCCGCGTTGAGCGCGGGCAGGAAGAGCGAGGCGATCGCCTGCGCGAGCTGAAAGACGACGACGCCCGCGATGAGCCGCCAGTAAGGCCGCAGGTACCGGCGGAGGATGAGTGCAAGCATGGCCTGCCCATTCTTCACCCGCGCGGGCTGTGCTCCCGCCGCGAGCGTGCCGCTCTCAGCGAACGGGCGCGGTGGATGCTGCGCCGAGGCCTACGCGTCGAGCCACTTGTTCTCGAGGTGGTCGGCCGTCACCCGGCGGATGGTGCCCGAGCGCGACCGCAGCACGATCGACTCGGTCGTGATGACGCCGTTCTCGCGGCGCACGCCGCGCACGAGCTCGCCGTCGGTCACGCCCGTGGCGACGAAGAAGGTGTTGTCGCTGCGCACGAGCTCATCGGCCTCGTAGACGTGGTCGAACTTCAGCCCGGCGGCGAGCCCGCGGGCGCGCTCCTCGTCGCTGCCCGGCGCGAGGCGGCCCTGGATGAAGCCGCCGAGCGCCTTCACGGCGCACGCCGTCGCGACGCCCTCGGGGCTGCCGCCCGTGCCGACGCACAGGTCGATGCGCGAGTCGTGTCGCGCCGCGTTGATGCCGCCGGCGACGTCGCCATCGAGGATGAGGCGCGTGCCCGCCCCCGTCGCGCGAATCTCGGCGATGAGCTGCTCGTGCCGCGGCCGGTCGAGCACGGCGACGCGCATCTCGTCGACGGGCTTCTTCTTGGCCGCCGCGAGGGCGCGGATGTTCTCGCCGATCGACTGGCGGATGTCGAGCACGCCGATGCCCTCGTGCCCGGCGACGAGCTTCTCCATGTAGAACACGCTCGAGGCGTCGAGCATCGAGCCGCGGTCGGCGACGGCGATCATCGAGATGGCGTGCCCGCGGCCCGCGGCCGTGAGCGAGGTGCCGTCGATGGGGTCGACGGCGATGTCGCACGCCGGGCCCTGGCCGTTCCCGACCACCTCGCCGTTGAAGAGCATGGGCGCGTTGTCTTTCTCTCCCTCGCCGATGACGACGAGGCCGCTGAAGTTGACGGTGCCCAGGAACTTGCGCATCGCATCCACCGCCGCCCCGTCGGCCGCGAGCTTGTCGCCCTTGCCGATGAAGGGGGCCGAGCGGATGGCGGCCGCCTCGGTCGCGCGCACGAGCTCCATCGCGAGGTTGCGGTCGGGGTGCAGGAAGAGGGTTCCGGTCTCAGTGGTCACCACGAGGGCGTCCTTTCCGTGGGTGGACGGGCGGAATGCAGGACGCGCCGGGTGGTAGGTCAGCGCGCCCCCAGACTAGCGGCGCGATGGCCGCTGGTTAGACTCGACACCGCATCCACCCCACCACCGTCGCCAAGGAGCCTCCATGCCCATCGCCACCCCCGAGCAGTACGCCGAGATGCTCGACAAGGCCAAGAAGGGCGGATTCGCCTACCCCGCCATCAACGTCTCGTCGTCGTCGACGATCAACGCGGTGCTGCAGGGGCTCAGCGAGGCGGGCTCCGACGGCATCCTGCAGGTGACGACGGGCGGCGCCGACTACTTCGCCGGCCAGAGCGTCAAGGCGCGCGCCTCGGGCGCCCTCGCCTTCGCCGCGTTCGCAACCGAGGTGGCGAAGAACTACCCCGTCACCGTGGCGCTGCACACCGACCACTGCCCGAAAGACGCGCTCGACGGCTTCGTCATGCCCCTCATCGCCGCCAGTGAGGCCGAGGTCAAGGCCGGCCGCAACCCCATCTTCCAGTCGCACATGTGGGACGGCTCGGCCGTGCCGCTCGGCGAGAACCTCGACATCGCCCGCGACCTCCTCCCCCGCATGAAGGCCATCCACGCCATCCTCGAGGTCGAGATCGGCGTCGTCGGCGGCGAGGAGGACGGCGTGCAGCACGAGGGCTCGAACGACGCGCTCTACACGACGCTCGGCGACGTCACCGCCGCGGTCGAGGCGCTCGGCCTCGGCGAGCAGGGCCGCTACATGGCCGCCCTAAGCCGGGCAACGTCAAGCTGCGCCCCGAGCTGCTCGCCGAGATCCAGACCGGCATCGCTGCGAAATACGGCACGGATGCCCTGCCGCTCGACCTCGTCTTCCACGGTGGCTCCGGCTCGACCGACGAGGAGATCTCGACCGCGGTGAAGAACGGCGTCATCAAGATGAACATCGACACCGACACGCAGTACGCCTTCAGCCGCTCGGTGGCCGACACGGTGCTGAAGAACTACGACGGCTTCCTCAAGGTCGACGGCGAGGTCGGCAACAAGAAGATCTACGACCCGCGCGCCTGGGGCAAGCTCGCCGAGACCGCGATGGCGAAGCGCGTGGTCGAGGCGACCCAGCAGCTCGGCTCGGCCGGCCACTCGGGCCGTTAGACACTCCTCCTAGCGAGCGACAGGGCCGCCGGGCGTGCCCGGTTCGGGGGTGCGCTGCACGCGGGCCGGGCGGCTCGCCCCGCCGCGCACTTCAAACTCGACGGCCGTGACCGCGCCGGTGCGCCAGCGCAGGTTGTCGACGGTCGACTGCAGGGTGACGTAGTACGGGGCGAGGAAGGTCTCGCGCCGCCCTTCGGGGAGGCTGCTGCGGATGCGAAGGGCGACCGCGATGGCGCCCGTGTCGGTGCGGCGCAGCTCGACCCGGGCCGAGCCGGCGGGGGCCTCCGCGCCACCCAGGAGGGCATCCAGGAGGGCCCGCACCGCCGTGCGCTGCGCGAGGTCCAGCTGCTCGACGAGCTTCTCGGGGTCGTCGATGGTGAGGGCGCGACCCTCGGCGACCCGTTCGAGCCAGGTACGGTCGACCTCGCCGGTCAGCTCGCTGCGCAGACGCTCGGCAACGGCGGCCGCCCGCGCGGCGTCGCCCGCCGTGACCTCGCCGCGCTCGAGCACCCGGGCGATGACGGCGCGCGCCGCCGCGATGCGCTCGGTCGTGGCCGCGTCGACGGCGGCGACGAGCAGCGCGTCGGCGGCGCGGTGGTCGATCGGGAGGTCGAGCGGGCGCTCGCTCCAGCGCGCGATGCCGAGAGTGATCGAGCGGATCATCACCACGCCCCCGAGCAGCCCGATGACGAGCGGGAAGTTCGT
The DNA here is from genome assembly GCA_001464255.1 of Actinomycetales bacterium Ga0077552. Classification (GTDB taxonomy): domain Bacteria; phylum Actinomycetota; class Actinomycetes; order Actinomycetales; family Microbacteriaceae; genus Microcella. Next base: position 13,452 of record LNFD01000323.1, read on the forward strand.
GATGACCACCGTCGAGAACGGCGGCCACGTGGGGTCGTCGGGCACCACCAACACGAGTGTCACGGCAACCCCGACCGCGACCGGCAGGGCCCCCAGCGCGGCGAAGCGCACGGCAGACAGGTATGGGGCGAGCGCCAGCAGCAGCAGCGAGGTCGAGAGCGGCGCCCACCACAGCACGATGGCGAAGGGCTCGCCGATGTACCCGACGGCGGAGAGCACGAGCGCGGCGACCGCGAACAGCACTGCGACGAGGGCCTCGGCGACCCCGAGCGGACCACGCCGCGGCCGTGTCATGACGTGCACCCAGAGCGGCGCGATGACGGCCAACGCCAGAGCCGCGGCCTGCACGGCGGGACGGCTGCCGGCCTGCCCGGCCGGGCCGAGGATGAGCACCCCGTGGGCGAGCACCAGCCCGGCGCTCGCGAGCGGCAGGTTGGGCGAGACGAACCAGCTGAGGGGGTCGACCTCCCACGGGCTGCGGCGCCACGACGCGGCGGTCATCGCACCCCCTCCCCGCGCGGCACCGTCAGCATGACGGTGGTGCCCTCGGGCCCCGACCAGACCCGCACCGAGCCGCCGACCTGCTCGATGCGCTGGGTCACCGAGGTGCGCAGACCCAAACGGTCGTCACCCACCTCGGCCGCGTCGAACCCGTGCCCGTCGTCGACGATGAGCACCGAGACGCTGTCACCGCGCGCGCCGGCCACCAGCTCAGCGCGGTCGGTGCCCGCGTGCTCGACGACGTTGTCGAGCGCGGCGCGCGCGGCCCCGATCAGGGCGTGCCGCGCCGCCGAGGCCATCGTGTCGGGCAGCAGCTCGATGCCGCTGACGTCGACGCGCACGCCGCTCCACTGGTACTCGCGGGCCAGCTCCAGCAGCGCCGCGCCGAGCGCGCTCGAGGGATGCGGCGCCGAGGGCTCCGGGTCGGCCACCGTCGCGGTCGCCAGAGTCTGCAGGTGCTCGTCGAACACCTCGACCGTGCGCGCGTCGAGCGGCCCCCGCGAGCGCGCGATGAGGGCCAGGTCGGCCAAGATCGTGTCGTGCACCACCGCCGCCGCGCGCAGCTCGAACGAGCGGCGCCGGTCGCCCTCCGACTGGTCGGTCGCCGTGGCGGTCAGCACGGCGAGCCGACGTTCGGTCTGCCGCTGCGCGATGGCGAGGGTGGCGTAGGCGGCGATCGAGATCGATGCGACGATCAGCGGCCCCGAGCCCGTTCGCACCGTGCTGCCGGCGAGCTCGAGGCCGAGCAGAACGCTGCCCTGGGCGACGCCGAACGCGAGCAGGCTCCACAGCACGCCGCTGAGGGCACGGCCGCCGATCGCCCCGACCAGGCACAGGGCGGTCGCGATGCGGTTGAAGAGGTACGGGCCGGTGGCGGCGAGCTCGGGGGCGGCATCCAGTACCAGCACCGGCACGGCGACCGAGAAGACGGCACCGCCGAGCAGGTACACGACGGCCACGAGCACGGTCGGGCGCCAGAGCAGCACGAGCGCGAGCATCCCCACGCCGACGAAGGGGGCCACGAGCACGGGGGCGGCCGCGAGGGCGTCGACCGCGATGAGGGCGTCGATGACGATCGCCGCGGCCAGCAGCGAGCCGACTGCGGCGATGACGCGCTGGGTGCCGGCGAGAGCGTTGACGACGACGCGGGCGGCGACCGGCCGCGGCAGGGCGACGCGGGGCAGGACGATGCCGGTCATGGGGGGATGCTCGCGACCGTCATGGCTTCGTCTCGGTCTCAGCGTCTCGGTGTCAGCCGGTCTCGGGGTGGCTTCGCTCAGTCGCGGATGCGCCCGCCGAGCGCACGTTCGTCGACGTTGCCCTGCGCATCGCGGCGCAGCTCTTTCGGCAGCGAGAACTGCAGGTCTTCCTCCGCCGTCTTGACCTCGGAGACCGTGTCGAAGCCGGCATCGCGCAGGTCGGCGAGCACCTGCTCGACGAGCACCTCGGGCACGCTCGCGCCGCTCGTGACGCCGACGGTGGCGACGCCCTCGAACCACTCCTGCTTGATCTCGCTGGCGTAGTCGACGCGGTAGGCGGCCTTGGCGCCGTACTCGAGTGCCACCTCGACCAGGCGCACGCTGTTCGAGCTGTTGGCCGAGCCGACGACGATCACGAGGTCGGCCTCGGGCGCGACCTTCTTGATGGCGACCTGACGGTTCTGCGTGGCGTAGCAGATGTCGTCGCTGGGCGGGTCTTGCAGGTGCGGGAACCGCGCGCGCAGGCGCCGCACCGTCTCCATCGTCTCGTCGACGCTGAGGGTGGTCTGCGACAGCCAGATGAGCGCGTCGGTCTCGGGCACCTCGATGCGGTCGGCCTCGTCGGGGTCGTTGACCAGGATCGTGCGCTCGGGGGCGTGGCCCATCGTGCCCTCGACCTCTTCGTGCCCGGCGTGGCCGATGAGCAGGATGCGGTAGTCCTGCTTCGCGAACCGCACCGCTTCGCGGTGCACCTTCGTCACCAGCGGGCAGGTGGCGTCGATGGCCTGCAGGTCGCGGTCGGCCGCACCTTGTACGACGGCGGGGCTCACGCCGTGCGCCGAAAACACGATGTGCGAGCCGGCGGGCACCTCGTCGACCTCGTCGACGAAGATCGCGCCCTGCTTCTCGAGCTCGCTCACGACGTGCACGTTGTGCACGATCTGCTTGCGCACATACACCGGGGCCCCATACTGCTCGAGCGCCTTCTCGACCGCGATCACGGCACGGTCGACGCCCGCGCAGTAGCCGCGCGGGGCGGCGAGGAGCACGCGCTTCGGACGGTCGACCTCGACCGGCCGCAGCCGCTCGCGCCGCTGCGGAATGACGGGGGCCGTCAGAGTCGTGCCGAGGGCGCCATTAGTGATCGTGCTCACGGAGTCAGTCTACGAGGGTGGCCTGCGCGAACCCTGCTCATCGCTGTGTTCTCGCCGTACCCTCTCGCCTACTCCACGTCGCGCCGTCCGGTGGTGAGGGCTGCGGCCACGAGCAGCACCGCGGCGAGGCCGCCGAGCACGAGGCCTCCCTGCCACCAGGTGAGAGCATCCACCGACGCGACGGGAACCGTGGGGTCGAGCGCGTTCAGTGAGCTCAGGATGCCCGCCCCGACCAGCGCGTCGGTGGCCGACCCCGGCAGGAAGCGGCCGAGCTGTGCCGACCACTCCCACACGCCGGCGACGAGCCGCAGGATCGGCTCGGTCGGCCTGGGCGCCCCGGTGCTCGCCGCCCTCGGCGAGGACACCGCCCTGGGCGAACCCGAGGTCATCGGCGTGCTGCTGCGCACGCT
>LNFD01000324.1 GCA_001464255.1 Actinomycetales bacterium Ga0077552
AGCGTGCGCAGCAGCACGCCGATGACCTCGGGTTCGCCCAGGGCGGTGTCCTCGCCGAGGGCGGCGAGCACCGGGGCGCCCAGGCCGACCGAGCCGATCAGGCCGAGCACGCCGTACAGCGCGCCCATGAGCGCGGCGACGATCGCCTTCGCGGTCAGCACGATGCCGCGGCGCGGTTGCGCGAGCGTCGTCGGGGTCAGCGTGCCGTGCCGGTACTCGGTCGTGACGATGAGCGCGCCGAACAGCAGCGGGATCACGAGGCCCACGGCCGTGACGCTGCTGTAGACGAGGTTCGCGATGACGACGGGGTCGAGCTCGGGGGCGGGTGCTCCCCCTCCGGCCGCGCCGGCGAGCAGCGCGCCCGCGTCGCTGAGGAAGAACGCGAGGCCCGCGGCCGTCACGCCGACGTAGGCGACCATGATGAGGCCGAGCAGCCACCACGACTTCAGCGAGAAGACCTTGGCGAGCTCGGCGGCCGTTGCGCGGCCGAGGGCGGTGAGGGTGCTCATGCGGCGCTCCCCTCGGTGGTGGTGGCCGCCGGCGGGGCAGTGCTCGCCTCTTCATCCGCCGTGAGTGCGAGGAACACCGACTCGAGCCCGTCGGTCTCGTCGCTGAGGTGCGTGAGCGCGAGGCCCGCGGCCAGGGCGACCTCGCCCGTGCGGGCGACATCGAGCCCGAGCACCGACAGACCCGCGGGGCCGGGCTCGACGGTGGCGCCGGCGCGGCGGAGGGCATCCGCCAGAGCGTCACGATCGGCGGCGTCGACACGCACCCGCGCGCTCCCTGCCTCGAGGGCCTCGAGCGGGCCGTCGAAGGCGATGCGACCGTGACGGATGACCACGACATCGTCGACCGTCTGCTGCACCTCGCTCAGCACGTGGCTCGAGAGCAGCACGGTGCGTCCCTCGTCGGCGAGGTGGCGCAGCAGGCCGCGCATCCAGCGGATGCCGTCGGGGTCGAGGCCGTTGATGGGCTCGTCGAGCACGAGCGCGGCGGGGTCGCCCAGCAGCGCGCTCGCGAGGCCGAGCCGCTGGCGCATGCCGAGCGAGTAGCCGCCGACCGCGCGCCGCGCCGCCTCGGTGAGCCCGACCTGCGCGAGCACGTGATCGACGCGCGCGCGATCGATGCCCCCCGCGATCGCGAGGTGCAGGAGGTGGTTGCGGCCGCTGCGGCCGGGGTGGAAGACGTCGGCCGAGAGCGAGGCGCCGACGCGGCGGGTGGGCGCCTCGAGCTCGCGGTACCGGCGGCCGTCGATGAGCGCGGCTCCCGCGGTGGGGCGGTTGAGGCCGAGCAGGATGCGCAGGGTCGAGGTCTTGCCGGCGCCGTTGGGGCCGAGGAAGCCCGTGACGCGGCCCGGCTGCGCCGAGAACGAGACGTCGCGCAGCGCCGTCACCTCGCCGTAGACCTTCGTCAGCGAATCGATCGTGAGCGAGGTGGGAGTGACCATGAGGCTCCAGGGATGCGGGCGCCGGTTCGTCGGCGCTGT
>LNFD01000325.1 GCA_001464255.1 Actinomycetales bacterium Ga0077552
ACCGGCTGGCGCATCCGCCCCGACTTCACCGTCTGATCGCGGTTCGCGTCTGGCGCGTCGCGACGCGACCGGCTTAGCATCCGAGAGCGGGCCGCAACGAGGCGGCCTCCGCGAGAGGGAGCATGCCATGAGGTTCGAGATCGTCAAGGGCAAGAGCACCACGCAGCCGTACTTCTGGCGCATCGTATCGAGCAACGGCCAGACGCTCGCGGTGAGCGAGAACTACGTGGCCAAGGCCTCGGCGAAGAGCGCCGTCGAGTCGGTCATGAAGAACGCGGCGGGCGCCACGGTCGTCGACCTGACGTAGCCGACGGCTAGGGCAGCAGGCGCGTCGGTCCGCGGAACAGGTACGTCGTCTCGCGGATCGAGCCCAGCCCGAGCATGAGCATGAGCACGCGCGCGAGGCCCATGCCGAAGCCGCCGTGCGGCGGCACGCCGTAGCGGAAGAAGTCGAGGTAGAACTCGAGCTCCTCCGGCTCGAGGCCCTTCTCCTTCGCCTGCGCGATGAGCACCTCGACGCGGTGCTCGCGCTGCGCGCCGGTCGAGATCTCGGTGCCGTTGTAGAGCAGGTCGTAGCTGTTCGTGATGCTCGGGTCGCCCTCGCGGCGCATGTGGTAGAACGGCCGGATTCCCGTGGCGTAGTCGGTCACGAACACGAAGTCGCTGCCGCGGTTGGCCTTCACCCAGGCGCTCAGCCGGCGCTCGCCCTCGGGGTCGAGGTCGCCGTCGGCACGGGGGATCTCATAGCCGCCGTCGGCGACGATCTGGCGCGCCTCGGCGAGCGGGATGCGCGGGAACGGCGTCGTCGGAACACTCAGCTCGACGCCGAACGCGGCCTCGATCGCGGCACCGTGCTTCTCGACGACCGCGGTGAACCCCGCCACCAAGAGCTGCTCGTGCATCGCCATGACGTCCTCATGCGAGTCGATCCAGCTGACCTCGGCGTCGATCGACGTGAACTCGGTGGCGTGCCGCGAGGTGAACGAGGGGTCGGCGCGGAAGGCCGGGGCGATCTCAAAGACCTTGCCGAAGCCAGCGGGCTGGGCCATCTGCTTGAAGAACTGCGGGCTCTGGGCGAGGTAGGCCTTCGTCTCGAAGTACTCCATCTCGAAGAGCTCGGCGCGGCTCTCGGAGGCGCTCGCCATGAGCTTGGGCGTGTGGATCTCGATGAAGTCGCGCTCGACCCACCAGCTGCGCAGCGCGTGCTCGAAGGTGGTCTGGATCTTGAAGATCAGGGAGGCCTCGGGGCGGCGCAGGTCGAGGAAGCGCCAGTCGAGGCGCTTGTCGAGGCTCGAGTCGTCGGCGATGGGCGTCTCGGGAAGCGCCTCGCTCACCACCTCGAGGGTCGCGATCTTGACTTCGATACCGCCGAGCTTCACGCGTTCGTCGTGCTTGACCATGGTGCCGTGCGCGAGCCCGCCGATAGTCTCGGTGAGCGCAGCGGCGGCGTGCTCTTCTGCCGAGGCGCCGTCCTCGAGGTCTCTTGTCGCCGGGTTGACCAGCTGCACGGCCCCCGACTCGTCGCGAAGGATGACGAACTGCACCTTCTTCTGGTCGCGGACGGTCTCGACCCACCCCGCCACTGTCACGAAGCCGTCGGGGAAGGGGGCGAGGTTTTTGATGGGGGTGCGAGTCACGAGAGAAGAGCCTACCGTCGCCCGGATGCGCGGCTCGGGGCTCTCTCGTGAGAGGTCCGCGTATCCGCCCGCTGGCATCTTTGGCGTGTCCGGCGAGGCTGACCCTACGGCTTCCCTGCCGCTCGTCGGGGCAATGCTCACATCAGTGACGTTGTAGGCCGCACATCGAGGGTTCGGCAACAGCCTGAAACCTTCTGCAAGGTATTCATCATCGCTAAAGGACGATAACATCGCTGATACTTAATGTTTACAGAACGAAGAGGAGCCAGCGTGATTTCAACGATCGTTGTCGCTGCAGGCATGTTCGCGGCGACCAATATCGATGACATCGTGGTGCTGACGGTCCTGTTCCTGGCCTCGACGCGGGGCGGACCCCGACCTTGGCAGATCGTGCTGGGCCAGTACCTCGGTTTCAGTACCTTGGTCGCCATCAGCGTGGTCGCCGCGCTGGGTCTCACCGTTGTTCCGGATCAGTGGGTTGGCTTCCTCGGCGTCATACCACTTGCTATCGGCGTCATCGGGCTCTTTCGCGGGCTCCGCAAGAGCAAAGACGATGACGATGACGAAGCAGAGTCGGCGCTGAAGGCGGTCGGGCTTCTCGGTGTCGCGGGGATCACCATTGCGAATGGAGCGGACAATATCTCGCTCTACACGCCGGTGTTCCGCACCTTTTCGCCGACAGACACGGCGATTACGATCGTGGTGTTCCTCGTCCTCGTGGCCGCATGGTGCGCGCTCGGGCGGGCGATCGGCACGAACCGGAGAGTGACCGAGGCGCTCGAACGAATAGAGCATTGGCTCGTGCCCGTGGTCTTCATCGGGCTCGGCCTCTTCATCCTTGTCGAGTCGGGCGTTGTTCCTCGGTTGATCGATGTCCTCGGCTGACCCTTGCGATCGAATCATGACGGTGTCGACGTCCGATTCCGCTCGGTCGGTTCTCAAACCGGCGGCCGCTCTGTTTCACAGCCTCGCCGATCCCGCTCGCCTCGGAGTGCTACAGATTCTTATGAGCGGAGAGAAGAGGGTTGCCGAGATCACCGAGCAACTCGGCTTGGCTCAGTCCACCGTCTCCCAGCACCTTGCTTGTCTCCGCGAATGTGAACTGGTGGCAGTGCGCCCGGTGGGGCGTTCCTCGCTGTATTCGCTCACCCACCCTGAGCTCTTTGACCTACTCCGTTCAGCTGAGCGGCTGCTCGACGCCACCGGCGAATCTGTGGCCCTCTGCAAGAACTACGGCGCCGCGTCTCGCTGACGCCACTCCTGTCAGTGTCACGGCACACTATCCGGCCGCCAGTTCTGGCGAGCGTTCCCGCCGCTTCGGCTCCGACGGGTGCGCGGTGCTGGCCATGCCGGGGCTGCGACCCAGGCTTCTCCGTTCTCTTAGACTTGAGTCGTGCCCGCCGACCTCGTCCATCTCGTGCGCCACGGCGAGGTGCACAACCCCGGGCACGTGCTCTACGGGCGGCTCGAGGGGTTCGGGCTCAGCGACCTCGGGCACCGCATGGCCGCCGCGGCGGTCACGGGTCTGGCCGGGCATCCGGTGACCGCCCTCTATGCCAGCCCGCTGCAGCGCGCGCAGGAGTCGGCGGCGCCGTGGGCCGAAGCCTTCGGCCTCGACATCCGCACCGACGAGCGCCTCATCGAGCCGACCAACCGCTTCGAGGGCAAGCGCATGGACGGCCGCACGATCGCCGACCCGCGCAACTGGCACTTGCTGCGCAATCCCCGCCTGCCCAGCTGGGGCGAGCCCTTCGCCGATATCGCGGCCCGGATGCTCGCCGCGATGCACGAGGCGCGCGAGACCGTCGACGCGGGCGAGGTCGTCATGGTCAGCCACCAGCTGCCCATCTGGATGGTGCACCGCGCGCTCTCCGGCGAGCCGCTGCACCACGACCCCCGCCGCCGCCGCTGCTCGCTCTCGAGCGTCACGAGCTTCGCGTGGGCCGACGGCCGCTTCGCTGAGACCGGCTATCAGGAGCGCGGCGCAGAATTGCTCGCGAAAGCC
>LNFD01000326.1 GCA_001464255.1 Actinomycetales bacterium Ga0077552
GCCCACATCGGCACGGGCAACTACAACCCAAAGACGAGCCGCATCTACGAAGACCTCGGGCTCTTCACCGCCGACGACCAGGTGGGCAAAGACCTCACCCGGCTCTTCAACGAGCTCTCGGGCTACGCGATCGAGAAGAAGTTCAAGCGCCTGCTCGTAGCGCCGCGCTACCTGCGCCGGGGCCTGCTCAAGCTCATCAACACCGAGACCGAGCACGCGCGCGCCGGCCGCCCGGCGGGCATCCGCATCAAGGTCAACTCCCTCGTCGACGAGGCCATCATCGACGCCCTCTACCGCGCGAGCGCGGCAGGGGTGCCCGTCGACATCGTCGTGCGCGGGGTCTGCGCCCTCGTCCCGGGCCGCGCAGGGCTCAGCGAGACCATCCGGGTGCGTAGCGTGCTCGGCCGCTACCTCGAGCACTCGCGCATCTTCGCCTTCCACAACGCGGGCGACCCGCAGGTCTACATCGGCAGCGCCGACATGATGCACCGCAACCTCGACCGCCGCATCGAGGCGCTCATCCGCCTCGTCGAGCCGGCGCACCTCGCCGAGATCGACGAGCTCTTCGAGACGACCATGAGCGATCGCACCGCTTCATGGCACCTGCAGCCCGAGGGCGACTGGCAGCGCGTCCACCGCGATGAGCGCGGCCGGCCGCTCGCCGACCTGCAGAATGTCGTCATGAACGCGATCGCGACCCGGCGCCGCCTCAGCGCTCCGCGCGCATGACGCCCGCATCCCCGGCCACCGCCACCGCCACCGCATCCGACATCGTCGAGGCGGCCGGCGCCGTCGTGTGGAAGATGGTCGACGGCAAGGCGCGCATCCTGCTCGTGCACCGCACGCAGCACAAAGACGTCTCGCTGCCCAAGGGCAAGGTCGACCCGGGCGAGACCCTGCCGCACACCGCCGTGCGCGAGATCGCCGAGGAGACCGGCTTCGAGGTCGCGCTCGGTGCGCCGCTGGGCACGGTCGAGTACCGCTTGCCGAACGGCCGCGACAAGGTCGTGCACTACTGGTCGGCCGAGGTGGATGCGGGCCAGGCCGAGCGGCACAGCTACGAGGCGAACGGCGAGATCCGCGCCCTCGAGTGGGTTCCGCTCGCGAAGGCCGCCAAGCACCTCACCTACGCGCACGACGCGGACGTCGTCGAGCGCTTCGCCGCGCAGGTCGACGCGGGGCTCGCGCGCACGTTCGCCCTCGTCGTGCTGCGGCACGGCAAGGCCATGCCGCACGAGCAGTGGGACGGCCCCGACCACACGCGGCCCCTGCTGCACCGCGGGCTCGAGCAGTCGCGCTCGGTCGCCGGCGGCATCGCCGCCTTCGGCCCCGAGGTGCTCGTCTCGAGCACCGCCGCGCGCTGCGTCGCGACGATCGCGCCGACCGCCGCGGCCACGGGCCTCGAGGTCAAGCACTCGCGCGGCCTCAGCCAAGACGCCTACTCCGCCGACACCGCGCGGGTGCGGCGCCAGGTCGAGAAGCGCCTCGCCCGCCGGGTCACAGCGGTGCTCTGCAGCCACGGCCCCGTCATCCCGCAGATCATCGCCGCGGTCGCCGAGCTCACGGGCGCCCCGGTGACACCCGCGCTACGGCGCAGCGCCGCGCTCTCGACGGGCGACTACACCGTGCTGCACCTCGCGCGCGAGAGCGAGCAGCCTCGACTCGTCGCGATCGAGACCCACAGCCCGGCGCTCGAGAGCTGAACGGGTTCGCAGGCCGTTAACCTGCCGTTCACCCGGGGGGCGGAGCCTGGTCATCAGCGCTCCTTAGCGTGACGACGTGCGGCCTCCTGCGCCGTGCATGCATTCCTGACATCCATCCCCGAAGGGAACACAGTGAACATCACGCGTGTGGGCAGCTTCGCTGCCATCAGCGTCGCCGCAGCGCTCGTCCTCAGCGCTTGCGCCACCAACGAGACCCCCGCCGAGGAGGCGCCCAGCGCCCTCGCCGGCACCCTCGTCGGAGCCGGCTCGTCGGCTGTCGGCGCGGCCCAGGAGGTCTGGATCGCCGAGTTCCAGACCGCCAACCCCGAGGTCACCGTGACCTACGACCCCACCGGCTCCGGCGCTGGCCGTGAGACCTTCCTCGGCGGCGGCAGCGACTTCGCCGGCACCGACCGCGCCTTCAACGACGAGGAGGTTGCCGCCGGCGGCTTCGCCTCGTGCGCCGAGGGCTCGGGCATCGTGCAGCTGCCCCTCTACATCTCGCCCATCGCCGTCATCTTCAACCTCGAGGGCATCGACGAGCTCAACATGAGCGCCGACGTCATCGCGGGCATCTTCGCCGAGACGATCACCAACTGGAACGACCCGGCCATCGCCGCCCTCAACGAGGGTGTCGAGCTGCCCGACCTGGCGATCACCGCCGTGCACCGTTCGGACGACTCGGGCACGACCGAGAACTTCACCGACTACCTCTTCCAGGCCGCGCCGTCGATCTGGACCATCGAGCCGGACGGCGTCTGGCCGTTCGAGTCGGGTGAGGCCGCCCAGGGCACCTCGGGTGTCGTCGACGCCGTCACCAACGGCACCGGCACCATCGGCTACGCCGACGCCTCGCGCGCCGGTGACCTCGGCACCGTCGCGGTGCAGATCGGTGACGAGTTCGTTCCG
>LNFD01000327.1 GCA_001464255.1 Actinomycetales bacterium Ga0077552
AGGTGCAGATCCTCTCCCAGCTCGACGACGAGCGCGCCGCCGACGTGCTCGACCAGATGGAGCCCGACGACGCCGCCGACCTCATTGCCCAGCTGCCCGCGCTCCGCGGCGAGGCCCTGCTCGACCTCATGGAGCCGGAGGAGGCGGAGGATGTGCGCTTCCTGCTCTCCTACGACGCCGACACCGCGGGCGGCCTGATGACGACCGAGCCCATCATCGTCTCGGCCGACGCGACCGTGGCCGAGGGGCTCGCCCTCATCCGCCGGCACGAGCTCGCCCCGGCGATCGGTGCCGCGATCTGCGTGACGCTGCCCCCGTACGAGCCGCCGACCGGGCGCTTCCTGGGCATGGTGCACTTCCAGCGGATGCTCCGCTACCCGCCGCACGAACGCCTCGGCACCCTGCTCGACCACAGCGTCGAGCCCGTGAGCCCCGAGACCTCGGCGGCCGAGGTGTCGCGCCGCCTCGCGAGCTACGACCTCGTCTCGCTGCCCGTCGTCGACGAGAACCACCGGCTGGTGGGCGTCGTCACGATCGACGACGTGCTCGACTACCTGCTCCCCGACGACTGGCGCAGCGCCGACACCGACGCGGCGCCCATCGCCCCGCGCAAGCGCGGGCTGACCCCGGCGAGGAGGTCGGGCCATGGAGCGCCGTGACAACACGCGCCGGCCCGGCGCCCGGCGCGGCCGCACCGACGTGCGGCTCGACTCGCCGAAGGGCATGCGCACCCCGCTCGTGCCGCGCTTCGGGGGCGGCAACGACCGCATGGGCCGGTTCTCCGAGGCCTTCGCGCGCGGCATGGGAACCCCGTGGTTCCTCGTCGGCATGTCGGTCTTCGTCGTCGTCTGGCTCGTCTACAACTCGGTCGCACCCGTCGACGCGCAGTTCGACCCGCGCGCCCTCAACTTCACGCTGCTGACGCTCATCCTCTCGCTGCAGGCCTCCTACGCCGCGCCCATGATCCTGCTCGCGCAGAACCGGCAGGACGACCGCGACCGCGTGCAGATCGAGCAAGACCGCCAGCGCGCCGAGCGCAACCTCGCCGACACCGAGTACCTCGCGCGCGAGGTCGTCGCCCTGCGGCTCGCCATGAAAGACGTCGCGACCAAGGAGTTCCTGCGCTCCGAGCTGCGGGCCCTGCTCGACGAGCTCGACCGCCGCGACGACGAGAACGCGGCGCAGGCCGAAGCGGCGGCCGAGGACGACCTGGCGCGCAACGCCCGCGAGCGATGACACCCGGCACTCCCCCGTCGCCCCCGTCCGGCGACGAGCAGCCGCCGATGCGCGGCACCCGCGACGCCGAGTCGGCGCCCCTCGGCGGCGAGCAGCACCCGCTCGCGCTCGCCGTGCGGCAGGCGCTCGCGCGCGTCATCGATCCCGAGATCAGACGACCCATCACCGAGCTCGACATGGTGCCGCGCGTCAGCGCTCAGGGAGACCGCGTCGACATCGACCTGCGGCTGACGATCGTCGGCTGCCCCGCGGCGACCTCGATCGAGCGCGATGTGCGAGCCGCGGCATCCACGGTGCCGGGTGTCGGCGAGGTCGCGGTCGACGTCGGGGTCATGGATACCGCGACCCGCGAGGCCCTCATCACGCGCCTGCGCGGCGACCGTCCGAGCGGTCACCCCTTCACGGCCGACTCGCTCACGCGCGTCATCGCGGTCACGAGCGGCAAGGGCGGCGTCGGCAAGTCGACGCTCACCGCCAACCTCGCCGTCGCGCTCGCGGCGCAGGGGCTGCGCGTCGGGCTCGTCGACGCGGATGTCTTCGGCTTCTCGATCCCGGGCCTGCTCGGCATCGCCGATGCGAAGCCGACGCAGGTGGGCGGGCTCATCATGCCGCCGCGCGCCCACGGCGTCGCCGTGATCTCGATCGGCATGTTCGTGGATGCCCGCACCGCAGTCTCCTGGCGCGGGCCCATGCTGCACCGCACGGTGCAGCAGTTCCTCACTGATGTGCACTTCGGCGACCTCGACGTGCTGCTGCTCGACATGCCGCCCGGCACGGGCGATGTGGCGATCTCAGCCGGGCAGCTGCTGCCCCACGCCGAGGTGCTCGTCGTGACGACGCCGCAGCGCGCGGCGGCCGACGTCGCCGAGCGCTCAGGACTCGTCGCCCGCCAGACCGGCCAGACCGTCATCGGCGTCGTGGAGAACATGGCGGGGCTCGCGCAGCCCGACGGCAGCGTGCTCGAGCTGTTCGGGTCGGGCGGCGGCGCCGAGACGGCCGCACGCCTCGAGGTGCCGTTGCTCGCGCAGGTGCCGCTCAGCATCGCCCTGCGGGAGGGCGGCGACGCGGGCGAGCCGATCGTGCTGCGGCCCGGCGACGCCGCGGGCGATGCCATCACGCGGCTCGCGAGCGAGCTCGCGAAGCGCGGCCGCGGGCTCGCCGGCCGGAAGCTCGGGCTCAGCCCGCGCTGACGCGACCCCATCGCCCCAGAGACACGACGACGGCCGCCGGATCCCGCGCTCGCCCCTGGAAAGGCGAGCACGAGGTCCGACGGCCGTCGCGGGAGTGCGCCCGACGGCGCCGGGCTCAGCGCTGGATCGCGGGCACGCGACGGTAGCCGTCGCGAGCAGCGGTCACGATCGTCGCGACAACAGCAGCGACGGCGAGAAGGGCGATGGTGATGAGCACGGCGGTCATGTCGGGGGTCTCCTTGGTTTCCTGAACGAATCCATTCCACCGCGCGCCAGTGTTTAGCACAATCGATACTTTCTGAACTGATACTTCAGTTTTGCTTTAGTATTGAGTGATGGACATCCGCCGCCTCCAGTTGCTGCGCGAGCTCGCCGACCGAGGCAGCATCACCGCGGTCGCCGCGGCGACGCACCGCACCGCCTCCGCCGTCTCCCAGCAGCTCAAGGTGCTCGAAGCCGAGGTCGGCGTGCCCCTCACCGAGCGCCACGGCCGAGGTCTCGTGCTCACCGGCGCGGGACTCGCGCTCGCCGACACGGCCCGACGCATCGCCGTCGCGATCGAGTCGGCCGAGGCGCTGTGGCAGGAGTTCACGCAGAGCCCGCAGGGCTCCGTCTCGGTGAGCGCCTTCCCGACCGCGGGCCAAATGCTGCTGCCGGGCGTGCTGCGCGCGCTGCGCGACGAGCCAGGCCTCGAGATCGTGCTCACCGACCACGACCTGCCGCTGCCCGACTTCGCGCAGCTCACGGCCGACTACGACATCGTCATCGCCGACTCGCAGGGCATCCCCGCGCACTGGACCGAGAACGGGCTGCGCTGCATCCCGCTCATGACCGAGCCCTTCGACGTCGCCCTGCCCGCGGGTCACCCGCTCGTTGAGAAGAGCGTCGTGCGCGGCACCGACCTCGTCGACGAGCAGTGGATCGGCGCGCCCGTCGGCTACCCCTACGACCGCGTGCTCGAGCGGCTGGGCGCCGCCGTGGGCCGCGAGCCGCGCATCGTGCAGCGCGTCATGGACAACCTCATCGTCGAGCGGCTCGTCGCCGCGGGCATCGGCATCGCCATCCTGCCGCGATTCACGACCCGCAGCCACGGCAACGGCATCGTCACGCGCCCCATCACGGGGCTGCCGGCCGAGCGGCAGATCTCGGCCCTCGTGCGCGCCGACCGGGCCGAGCGGCCGAGCGTGCGGCGGGTCATCGAGCTGCTGCAGGCCGAGGCGGCGCGGGTCGTGGAGGGCTACCGCACGGTCGGCGAGCGCTGAGCGGGCATCCCGCGGCTGGGGCCTAGGTGGCCTCGGAGTCGAAGGGCGCGGGCCGACCCTCGCGGAGGAGCCGCTGCCGCTGGGCGTAGGCCGACTCGCGCACGGGTGCCGCCGCGGCGACCCCCACCCCGGCGGCCTGCCCCGGTCGCGTCGGCGGCGCGGGCTCGTCGGTCAGCGCCTCCCGGATGATGCGCCGCGGGTCGTACTGCCGCGGGTCGAGCTTCTTCCAGTCGACGTCGTCGTAGTCGGGGCCCATCTCCTCGCGCATGCGCGTCTTCGCGCCATTGGCCATGTCGCGCAGCGATCGCACGAGGCGCCCGAACTGCGCGGCGTAGCCCGGCAGGCGGTCGGGGCCGATGAGGATGACCGCGATCAGCCCGATGAGCAGCAGCTTCTCGAACGTCAGACCCCAGGACACCCCTTGAGAATAGCCCGGTCGAGCAGGGTGTTCGCCCTAGGCTGGGGCCGAGAAGGAGCACCGTGGCCAGCAAAGACCTGTCGTGGAAGTACGTCGAAGACCAGACGGTCGAACCCGACGTGATCCGCGGCGCGCGCGCGCAGTCGCTCGAGCTCGGTGTCGAAGCGGTGAGCCCCGCGACGGGGGCCCAGCTCGCCGTCATCGCGGCCGCCCTCGCCGCCGAGTCGATCATCGAGATCGGCACCGGCATCGGGGTCTCCGGGCTCTGGCTGCTGCAGGGGGCCCCGGATGCCCAGCTCACCTCGATCGACGTCGAAGCCGATCACCACGAGGCCGCGCGGCGGCACTTCACCGAGGCCGGGCATCCGCCCACGAAGGTGCGGCTCATCACGGGGCGCGCCGCCGACGTGCTGCCCCGCATGAACGAGCGCAGCTACGACCTCGTGCTCATCGATGGCGACGCCCACGCGCTCACCGAGAACCTCGAGCACGCCCTGCGGCTCGTGCGCGCGGGCGGCGCCGTGCTCGTGCCGCACGCGCTCTGGCGCGACACCGTGCCCGACCCGGCCAAGCGCGACGGCGTGACCGCCGACCTGCGCGGCCTCATCGCCGAGCTGCGTGAATCGCCGGCCGTGCACGTGGCGATCTCGCCGGTCGGTGACGGGCTGCTGCAGCTCGTCACCGCGAGCTAGACCCGCGACGGGGCATCCTGCGCGCACGCGGCGCGGCGAGAATCTTGGGTCGAGCGTCAGCCCGAGACCTGGGGCGAACGCCCGGTCGAGAACCTAGGCGATCGCCGCGGCGAGCGCGTCGTGCAGCTCTTTCGCCTCGTCGTCGTTGACCGACACCACGAGGCGCCCGCCACCCTCGAGCGGAACGCGCACGATGATGAGGCGACCCTCCTTGACAGCCTCCATCGGGCCGTCGCCGGTCCTGGGCTTCATGGCTGCCATGTGGTCTCCCCTTTCGCTGAACAGTGCCTCTTATTATCCCTCACAGTCGCCCAACGGCTAAATCGAGCGGCGCCGTGCGAGGGGTGCCGCGAGCACGATTCACGCAGTGTTCACCTCGGGCGGGCGGGGCGGGCGCGCGATCACGGCGGAGTCCAGTCGTAGCCGTCGACCCACCAGCCGATGTGCACCCACGCGATCTGCCCGACGACGCCGAGCGCGAGGGCCAGCACGGCGAGCAGCACGCGCAGCCCGCGCGCGACACGCGGC
>LNFD01000328.1 GCA_001464255.1 Actinomycetales bacterium Ga0077552
GTCTTCGGCATGGACACCGGCACGCCGATCCTCAACCCGGGCGAGGTCGCAATCGTCGCTCTCGGCACGATCAAGCAGAAGCCGTGGGTCGTCGATGGCGAGGTGCGTCCGCGCTTCGTGACGACGATCGGCGGCTCGTTCGATCACCGCGTGGTCGACGGCGACGTCGCGAGCCGCTTCCTCGCCGATGTCGCGAGCGTCATCGAAGAGCCCGCCCTGCTGCTCGACTAAGCGTCGACCGGCTCGAGGATGACCACGGGGATCTCGCGCGCCGTCTTGCGCTGGTACGCCGCGTAGCCCCGGTACGCCCGCACGGCGAGCGGCCACAGCCGCGCGCGCTCGTCGGGGTCGGCCGTGCGCGCCCGGTAGGGGCGGGGATGCTCGCCGACCCTCGCCACCTGCACCACCGGCTCGGCCACGAG
>LNFD01000329.1 GCA_001464255.1 Actinomycetales bacterium Ga0077552
GAGGCGCTCGCCGTGCCGACCCTCGGGCAGCGGCTCGCGATGCGGCACGGTGAGGATCGCCGTGCGGGGCAGCCCCGAACTGCGTCCGGTCGTGGTCAGCTCGATCACGGGCATGCTGCCGAGGCTCCCGCCGAGCCGCCCGCCACTCAGGCGCAGCACGGCGCGGTGCAGCCCCGTCATGGTGAGCATCGCGCGGCGGTTCGACATGCGGCGAACGCTAGCGGGGCATCCTGAATCACGACCCCTTATTGAGAACCGTTTTGACAACCATTCTCGATAAGCCGTAGCCTGTCGTCATGCCGACGCTCTCCCGCTCCGTTCCCGCGCTGCTCGTCGCCGTCGCCGCGGGCACCGCCCTCACCGGCTGCGCCGCGCCGGCCCCCGAGGCGACCGGCCTCTCGGTCGTCGCCTCGACCAACGTCTACGGCGACATCGCCGCCGCCATCGCCGGCGACGCCGCGACCGTCACGAGCATCATCGACTCGCCGACGGTCGACCCGCACAGCTACGAGGCCAGCGCGCAAGACCAGCTCGCGATCGCGGGCGCCGACCTCGTGATCGAGAACGGGGGTGGCTACGACCCCTTCATCGACCTGCTCGTCGAGGGCTCGGGCACGACCGCCGTCGTGATCTCAGCCGCCGCCGTCGCGGGGCTCGAGGAGGGCGAGGCGCACTCGGACGAGGAGGCCCACTCTGAGGAGGAGGCCGCCGAGGGCGACGACCACGGCCACCTCGAGGGCGTCAACGAGCACGTCTGGTACGACCTCCACGTGATGGGCGATGTCGCCGAGGCGATCGCCGCCGAGCTCACCGAGCTCGATGCCGCCAATGCCGACGCCTACGCCGCGAACCTCGAGGCCTTCCTCGTCGAGCTCGAGGCGGTCGAGGAGGAGGCGCACGAGCTCTCCGAGCAGCTTGGCGGCGGCGTCGTCGCCTCGACCGAGCCCGTGCCCGCCTACCTGCTCGCCGAGCTCGGCTTCGACGACGAGGCGCCCGAGGAGTTCAGCGAGGCGATCGAGGAGGGTGCCGACGTGCCCCCGCTCGCCCTGCAGGAGGTGCTCGACCTCATCGCCTCGGGCGAGGTGCGCCTGCTCGCGTACAACGAGCAGACTGCGAGCCCCGAGACCGAGCGCGTGCGCGCGGCCGCCGAGGAGGCGGGCATTCCCGTGGTCTCGTTCGTCGAAACCCTGCCGGACGGGGAAGACTACCTCTCGTGGATGCGCACGAACATCGAAGCGGTCGCGGCGGCGCTCGCCGCGTGACGACCGAGCCGGCAGCGGGAGGCCCCGCCGCGACGCCGAGCCCCGTGCTCAGCATCCGCGGCGGGGCCCTCCGCGTGCGCGACCGCGAGCTCTGGAGCGGCCTCGACCTCGACGTGCGCCCCGGCGAGTTCATCGCCGTGCTCGGCGGCAACGGCACGGGCAAGACGAGCCTGCTGCGCGCGATGCTCGGCGAGCGGCGCCTCGACGAGGGCACGGTGCTCGTGGGCGGTCACGCCGCGCACCGCGGGCACCGCCGCATCGGCTACATCCCGCAGCAGAAGATCGCCGCACCCGGAACCCCGCTGCGCGGCCGCGACCTCGTCGCGCTCGGCGTCAACGGCACCCGCTGGGGGCCGCCGATCTCGACGCGCGGCGACCGAGAGAGGGTGGATGCCCTGCTCGCCTCCGTCGGCGCCGAGGGCTACGCCGACCGGCCGCTCGGCAGCCTCTCGGGCGGCGAGCAGCAGCGGCTGCGGGTCGCGCAGGCCCTCGCCGACGACCCGACCCTGCTGCTGTGCGACGAGCCCCTCATGAGCCTCGACCTGCAGCACCAGCGCGCCGTGAGCGAGCTCATCGACGCCCGACGGCGCGAGCACGGCACCGCGGTCGTGTTCGTGACGCACGACATCAACCCCGTGCTGGGCATGGTCGACCGGGTGCTGTATCTCGCGCAGGGTCGGTTCACGGTGGGCACGCCCGACGAGGTGTTGCGCAGCGACGTGCTCACCCGGCTGTACGGCACCCCGGTCGAGGTGTTCCGCTCGCACGGGCGCGTCGTCGTCGTGGGGGTTCCCGAGCTCGAGCATCACCACGAGGTGACGGCATGATCACTGTCGACCCCGGCACCTACGTGCAGCTGCTCGCGCTCGTGCAGAACTCGATCATCGCCGCCGCCGTGCTCGGCGTCGTCGGCGGGCTCATCGGCGTCTTCGTCATGCAGCGCGACATGGCCTTCGCCGTGCACGGCATCAGCGAGCTCTCGTTCGCGGGTGCCGCTGCGGCGCTGCTGCTCGGGCTCAACGTCGTGGGCGGCTCGATCATCGGCTCGCTCATCGCCGCGGCGCTCATCGGCGTGCTCGGCGCGAAGGCGCGCGACCGCAACTCGATCATCGGCGTGCTGATGCCCTTCGGCCTGGGACTGGGCATCCTCTTCCTCGCCCTCTACCCGGGCCGCAGCGGCAACAAGTTCGGCCTGCTCACGGGCCAGATCATCAGCGTCGACCTGCCGCAGCTCGGCCTGCTCATCGGCATCAGCATCGTCGTGCTCGTCGCCCTGCTCATCGTCTGGCGCCCCCTCACCTTCGACAGCCTCGACGCCGAGGTGGCGAGTGCTCGGGGCGTGCCGAGCCGGGCCCTGAGCATCCTGTTCATGACGCTGCTGGGGCTCACGGTGGCCGTGTCGGTGCAGGTCATCGGCGCCCTGCTCGTCATGGCGCTGCTGGTCACGCCGGCGGCTGCGGCGCTGCGCGTCTCGAGCTCGCCCGTCATGGTGCCCGTGCTGAGCATGGTGTTCGGGCTCGTCTCGGCCGTCGGCGGCATCCTGCTCGCCATCGGCGGCTCGCTGCCGATCAGCCCGTACATCACGACCATCTCGTTCGCGATCTACGTGGTGTGCCGCATCATCGGCTCGAGAGCGCGGGTGGCCCGATGAAGCGCAACACGTGGCAGCGCGAGGCCGTGCGCACGGCGCTCGGCGGGCACGAGGGCTTCGTGAGCGCCCAGGCCCTGCACGGGGCCCTGAAGGATGCGGGCTCGAGCATCGCCCTCGCCACTGTCTACCGCGCCCTCGCCGATCTGGCCGAGGAGGGCGAGGCCGACTCGCTGCAGCAGGAGGGCGAGGCGCTCTACCGCGCGTGCACGCCCGGCAGCCACCACCATCACCTCATCTGCCGCACCTGCGGGCTCACGGTCGAGATCGAGGCTCGAGCCGTCGAGGAGTGGGCCCGGCAGGTCGCCGCCGAGCACGGCTTCACCCGCGCCGAGCACGTCGTCGACGTCTTCGGCCTGTGCGCGGCGTGCGCGAGATTGCAGGCCGAGGCCCTTTCGTCGTAGGCTAGGGGTTTGTGTCGGGCGGCCATCCGCCCGTCTTGTACGCGCTCCCGTCTCGCCAGCACCATCCGGCGAGAACGCTCCTTCCCGGAGCACCGGGTGTCTGCGTGCCGACAAGTGACCTTGGGTACGGCGCTCGCCGTACGGTAGCCGCATATTGGAGGAACCATGGCAGCCGTCTGCCAGGTGACCGGAGCCGTTCCCGGCTTTGGCCACAACATCTCGCACTCGCACCGGCGCACCAAGCGCCGGTTCGATCCGAACATCCAGAAGAAGACGTACTTCGTGCCGTCGCTTCGCCGCAACGTCACGCTGACGCTCTCGGCGAAGGGCATCAAGACCATCGACGCCCGGGGCATCGAGTCGGTCGTGAAGGACCTCCTCGCCCGTGGGGAGAAGATCTAGTGGCCAAGCAGCAGGACGTCCGTCCGATCATCAAGCTCAAGTCGACCGCCGGTACCGGGTACACCTACGTGACCCGCAAGAACCGTCGCAACGACCCCGACCGCCTCGTGCTCAAGAAGTACGACCCGGTCATCCGCAAGCACGTCGAATTCCGCGAGGAGCGCTAAGTCATGGCGAAGAAGAGCAAGATCGCGCGCAATGAGCAGCGCAAGGTCGTCGTCGAGCGGTACGCCGCGAAGCGACTCGAGCTGAAGAAGGCGCTCGTCGACCCGAACGGCACCGACGAGTCGCGCGAGGCCGCGCGCAAGGGTCTGCAGAAGCTGCCCCGCAACGCCTCGCCCGTCCGCGTCCGTTCGCGCGACGCCGTCGACGGCCGCCCCCGTGGTGTGCTGACGAAGTTCGGCATCTCCCGTGTGCGCTTCCGCGACATGGCGCACCGCGGCGAGCTGCCCGGCATCACCAAGTCGAGCTGGTAGCACCCGCTCGCACCACGCACCGCCTCGACGAGGGGGCGCCCCGCACGGGGCGCCCCCTCGTCCCTTTTCCCGCACTCGATCGCGGGTTGCGCCGCACCGCGCCGAAATGTCCGGAAACACGCGGATGTGCTGGTACCGTCGAGGCGGTTCGCGGTCAGATCACGACCGCAGGCCGTCTCCACCAACATTGAGGTCCGAGGAGGACACCATGAACCGTTCCGAGCTTGTCGCGGCCATCGCCGCTGAGTCGGGCCTGAGCCAGGCTGATGTGAACCGCGCGATCGACGGCCTCTTCTCGGTCGTCTCCGGCGCCGTCAAGAGCGGCACGAAGGTCGCCATCCCCGGCTGGATCGCCTTCGAGCGCACCCACCGCGACGCCCGCACGGGTCGCAACCCCCAGACCGGCGAGGCCATCCAGATCAAGGCGTCGTACGGCGTCAAGGTCAGCGCCGGCAGCAAGCTGAAGGC